>JANPNT010000458.1:0-16361 GCA_031427655.1 Burkholderiales bacterium | reverse complement strand
CGGGTGGCAAACCGTTGATGTGGAAAACCGGGCATTCGCTTGTAAAAGCGAAAATGAAGCAAGTCAAATCGCCGATTGCCGGTGAGATGAGCGGCCACATTTTCTTTGGCGAACGTTGGTACAGCTTTGACGACGCGACTTACACCGCCGCGCGATTGCTGGAAATTTTGAGCCGGACCGTAAACCCGAGCAAAGTGCTCAACGCGCTCCCCACCAGCTTCAACACGCCCGAGTTGAACGTGCCCTGCGCCGAGGGTGAAGCCAAGGAATTGGTGGCGAAATTGCTGGCCACCGCGCAATTCCCCGGCGCGCTGGAAATCATCACCATTGACGGCCTGCGTGCTGAGTACAAAGACGGCTTCGGCTTGATGAGGTCAAGCAACACCACGCCGGTCTTGGTGATGCGCTTTGAAGGCCACACCCAAGCCGCGCTGCACCGCATAGAGCGTGACTTCATGGCCGCGCTGCGGGCCGTCAAACCCGACGCCAAAATCGCGCTGGCAGCCCACTGAGTGCAACCTCCCCAGACCCGAACGTGAGTGACATTCATTCGGTCTCGTCCGCGCAATGGAACCTGCAAGACCTCAGCACGGCTCAGCGCATGCAAGCGCTTGCAGTGCTCGAAGACGGCGGCGTTTTGGTGCTACCGCATTTGCCGTTTGCCGAGCTTGACACTGTGCGCTGGCTGCTCGACCCGAAATGGGCCGACCCGCGTCGAAAAAACATCAGCTTCGATTCGACGAGCCAGTCACTGCGAGGTGTGCATGCAGACGCTGCAGTGTGCGAAGCGGTACGCACTTTGATGGGGGGTTTTCAGAATTTGGCGCTGGTTTTGATCGCGGCTTTGGCGCCTCGATACGCAGCGCAGATGCGCACAGCGCCAGTCAGTTTGCGTCTGCATGAGGTTCAAGGCCGACAGAGCTCTTGGCGCGCTGACGACAGCCGCTTGCACATTGACGCGTTCCCGTCACGTCCAAACCGTGGCGAGCGCATTTTGCGAGTTTTCCGCAACATCAACCCCGATGGAAAGGCGCGTATCTGGCGGGTTGGCGAGCCTTTCATCGATGTGGCGCGACGCTTTGGTGGGCAAGTTCCGCGCTACCGTCGCGCACACGCAATCGTGCTGAACATGTTGGGCATGACAAGGTCGGTGCGCAGCCCGTACGACCACACCATGTTGCACCTGCACGACCGGATGAAAGCCGATCTTGATTACCAGCGCACTTGCCCGCAATCGTCGGTGCCTTTTGCACCCCACACCACCTGGGTGTGCTTTTCTGACCAAACGTCGCACGCAGCGATGAGTGGCCAATTCTTGTTGGAGCAGACGCTCCATCCCACCGTCGCGGTGATGCAAAACCCCGCAAAAGCGCCAATAGCAGTGCTCGACTCGATGTTTCATCGCTCAATGCGCTGATGGCGGCATGAGGGTTTTGATCGTCAAACTGTCGTCGCTCGGCGATGTGGTCCACGCGATGCCGGTGGTGGATGACATCCTGCGGGCGCATCCGGGTGCGCTGATCGATTGGGTGGTGGAGCCCGCATTTGCGCCTTTGGTTTGTCGCGTGCAGGGCATCAACACCGTCATTGAATGTTCGCTGCGCCGCTGGAAGAAAAAATGGTGGAAGAGTGAGGTTCGCGCCGAGTGGCGCGTTTTCCGGTTGGCCTTGGGGGCCGTGAAGTACGACGCCGTGATCGACCTGCAAGGCTTGACCAAATCGGCCTTGGTGGCGCGACTGGCTCACGGTGTGAGCTACGGGCTGGCACACGCCACCGAAGGCTCCAGTCATGAAGCACTGGCACGCTGGTTGGTGGACCACGCCATCAGCCTGCCGCCCCACGTTCATGCCGTAGACCGCTCGCGCCAACTGGTGGCTGCGGCCTTGAAATTGGAACTGCACGGCTCACCCCACTTCGGATTGAAGGCGTCGGCGCTGGGCACACATCCGCTGGGTGATGAGCGCACGGTCGTGTTTGTGCACGGCACTTCACGCGACGACAAACTGTGGCCTGAACCGCACTGGATTGCCCTGGGCCAGCGCTTGGCCGCACAGGGCTGGCGCGTTGCCTTGCCACGCACCGGCGACTTGGAGAGAGCGCGCGCGCACCGCATTGCCACAGCCATCGGGCCACAAGCCGAAGTCTGGCCTGCGATGAACCTCGACGCGCTGACCGCGCGCATGCAAAGCAGCCAAGCCGTCGTTGGCGTGGACAGTGGTTTGAGCCACATCGCGGTGGCGCTGGGCCTGCCGCATGTGCAGATCTACAACTTTGCCACCGCTTGGCGCACCGGGCCGCAGCCGTCGCAGGGGCACTTGCATCAGGTGTCGGTGGAGGCTGCACCCATTCCCGCATCCACCCCCACCCCCACACCTGGTTTGGACGAAGTGTGGGCGGCTTGGCAGCGCGTGATGGCGCATGCCGGGGACGCGAGTTGACTGCCATCGTCAGTGCGTTGACGCTGCGCACTTACTCGGTGTTGCTGTGGCTGTTGACCCCGGCTTACCTGCTGCGCTTGTGGTGGCGCGGCCGTGCCGAGCCGTTGTATCGGTTTGCCATGGCTCAGCGCTTGGGTGTCTATTCCATGGCCCCGCCGCGCCGTGGTGCGGTGTGGGTACATGCGGTGTCGCTGGGCGAAACCTTGGCCGCGGCGGCGCTGATCTCGGCGTTGCGAGCCCAGCGTCCCGGCATGCGTTTGTTGTTGACGCACAGCACCGCCACGGGCTTCGCGGCGGGCACCAAGTTATTGAAAGAAGGCGACGCCCAGACCTGGTTGCCCTTTGACACGCCGCAAGCCGTGCGCCGTTTTTTGGTCCACTGGCAGCCTGCCATCGGCGTGTTGATGGAAACCGAAATTTGGCCGAATTTGATGCAGGCAATTGCCGAAAAAAAGTTGCCCTCGGTGCTGGCTAACGCCCGCCTGAGTCAGCGCAGTTTGCGCAAAGCGCAGCGTTTGAATTGGTTGCTGCAACCGGCAGCGGCGCGCTTGAGTTTGGTGTTGGCACAAACCGAGGCCGATGCCGCGCGCTTGCGCGAAGCCGGTGCGCTCCACGTTCAGGTCAGCGGTAATTTGAAGTTTGATGTCACGCCCAACGCGGTACTGTTGGCACAGGGCGCGGTGTGGCGCGCCGCTTTGAATCGGCCCGTGCTGCTGGCAGCGGTCACACGGGAGGGCGAAGAAGCGCAGCTGTTGGATGCGTGGTTGAAGCCGCTGGCATCGCTGGAGCAGGAGGCCGAACGCCCTTTGCTGGTCATCGTGCCTCGACATCCCCAGCGCTTTGATGAGGTTGCCGCGCTGGTTGCGTCACGCGGTTTGCGCTTGGCTCGCCGCAGCGCTTGGCAAACCACACCGACCGCCGATGCCCTCATTGCAGACGTCTGGCTCGGTGACTCGATGGGCGAGATGCCGCTGTACTACGCGCTGGCTCAGGCGGCCTTGTTGGGCGGCAGCTTCGCACCTTTGGGCGGGCAAAACTTGATCGAAGCCGCAGCCTGTGCTTGCCCCGTCGTCATGGGCCCACACACCTTCAATTTCGCGCAAGCGGCCGAGCTGGCAGAGGCTGCTGGCGCTGCGCTGCGTGTGGCCGACATGGACGCGGGTGTTCGGGCAGCGCTCGGCTTGATGCATTCCTCTGAGCGTGGCGTTGCGGTGCACAGCGCCACGGCGTTTGCTCAGCAGCACCGGGGTGCCGCTGTGCGCATGGAGCAAGAGATTTTGAAGCTGCTGAGCGCGCCGCGCTGACGAGCCAGTACCGGGCCTCAGCACTCACTGGGCGCTGCGTGCTGACCAGTCCAAGAGGTCAGCGGAAATCGCCAACTTCAGGGCTGCCAGGCTTTGCGCACGAAGGCGCACCTTGGTTGCGGCGAACGCACCCATGTGCAGTTTTTGCAAGCGAGCGGTGTGCGCCGCCACGGTGGATGCCAGCGCGTCTGCAGCAACGACTTCATCCAGAAAACCTGCGGCCATGGCGCTCTGCGGCGTGTAGGGCTGCGACAGTCCTGCGGCCAAGCCGTAGTGCGTGGGCGTCAAGCGCTGCCGACTCACTTCAATCGCAAAGTGTGGCAACGTCATGCCGATTTGCACCTCGGTGAGCTGAACTTTGTAGCCTTCGTTCACGCCGATGCGCAGGTCGGCGCTGAGCAGCAAAAACGCGCCCATGGCCATCGCATGCCCGGCGCACACCGCCACCACCGGGAAGGGGTGGGACAGCAGCCGCAGCGACAAGCGCGCCCCGGCCTCCAGCATGCGCGCCAGATCGTGCGGCGCGCCCTGGAACACCGCCATGTCAAAGCCGGCCGAAAACATGCGCGCGCTGCTGGTCAACACCACCACCGCCTGATCGGCCTGGGCCCGGTCCAGCGCCTCGTTGAGGGCTTGCAGCATGGCAACGCTCATCACGTTGGCCTTGCCGTCGTTCATGCTGAGGGTGGCAACGCCGTTGTTGAGTTCGTAGGAGACGAGTTGGGTCATGGTGAATACAGTTTGAATGAATGCGATGAAGGTCGCAGGTCTAGCGCGGATCAGGTGCCTCAAGCGCGGTGATGTCCGCTGGATCGTCGCGCAGCGGCTTGAGCGTGCGCTTGGTGGCACCCAAGCGGGTTTGGGTTTTTGCTTCGATCTTGTTCTCGCGCACGTCCAGCGGTTTGACGGTGCCGCCCGTCTGCGCCGCTTTGATGACGGCCAGGGTGACGCTCAAGCTGCGCGCCGCGTCGTCAACCGTGACCTTGGGTGGGCAGCGGCCCTCGATCACGTCGCAAAAATGATCGAGTTGTCGGGCCAAGGGATCGACCGCAGTCGCGGTGCTGGTCGCACTCGATGTGTCTGCGCGCATGGCCTCGTTCCAGCTTCCTTCGCCCTTGACTTGCCAACGTTGCAGCGTTGGGATGGCGATGGAGCCCAACGTCCCCGCGACGAAGCAACTGTCTTGGTCGGCGTAGCGCGCATAGGCCGGGTCGTCACCGCTGGTTTGCTCCCAACTGCGCGGCGCGGCGGCGGCGTCTGACAAGATCAGGCTGCCCAGGCTGCCGTTCTCAAAGCGCAGCGTGATGGCGGCGCTGTCTTCCACTTCAAAGCCGCGCACCGAGTTGGATGCCATGGCCTGCACGGCCACGATGTCGCCGCACGACGAGCCGCACAAGAAACGAATGTTGTCGATCTCGTGAATGAGGTTGATCAGCAGCGGCCCGCCGCCTGCGCGCTTGCGCCACAAGCCTTCGTTGAAGTAGCTGTCGGGCTTGCAAAACAAGGCGCTGCTGTTCACGCTGACGATGCGCCCTAACTCGCCGCTGGCGATCACGCGCTGCGCCTCGATCAACACCGCGCTGTGGCGGCGGTGATGGCCTACCAGCACTGGCACCGCGCGGAACTGCAAGGCCGCGCGCAAGGCCACCACGTCGTCAAAGTTGTCGGCCAGCGGCTTTTCAATCAAGGCGGGTGTGAAATGCTGCAAACATTCGAAGGCACCGCGCACATGCTGCTGGTTCGGCGTGGCCAAAATCACACCCTGCGGCTTCATGTCCGACAAGGCAAAAAAGTCGCTCAGCGAGTCAAACAACGGCACCCCGTTGGCGGCCGCCACTGCGCCCGCGCCCGGCGCAGGGTCGACCACGGCGCACAAGCGTGCACGCGGGTTTTGCTGGATCAGCGCCATGTGTCGCCGCCCGATCACGCCCGCGCCTGCCACCACAATTTTCAACATCGCTTCATTCGCTTTCTGTGCTGAGCGCCGCCTTGGGGGCAGCGCCTGGGCTGATGTTTTGAGCAGCGTGCGCACCGCCTAAAAACAGCCGCTCGATATCTGGGTCTGCCAGGAGCTCATCGGCGCGTCGGTGCAACACCAAACGCCCCGATTCCAGCGCAACGGCTTCGTCGGCCATTTTCAGCGCGCTCTTCACATTTTGTTCCACCATCAGCACGGTGGTGCCGTTTTCGGCCAGCTGGCGCAGCAGTTTGAACACATCTTTCACGACCAAGGGCGACAAGCCTATCGACGGCTCATCGATCAGCAGCACCTTGGGCCGCAGCAACAGCGCTCGACCCACCTCCAACTGTTTTTGTTCGCCGCCCGACAAGGCCGACGCCGGGATGTGCAAACGCTTTTTCAAGCGCGGAAACAGCGCCAGCACTTCAGGGATGCGGTCGTGCGTAGTTTTCATGCCCAGCGTGATCCCGCCGAGCTCTAAGTTTTCGTATGCCGTCAGCTGGCCAAACAAGTTGCGGCCCTGCGGGACGAAGGCCACGCCGTGCGTCACCAACAACTCTTTGGCGCAGCACCCTGTGATGTTTTGGCCGTTCAGCTTGATGCTGCCACGGCGTACTTTGAGCAGACCAAACAGCGCTTTCAGGACCGTCGATTTGCCTGCGCCGTTCGGGCCCAACAGCAAAGTGATCTTCCCGCGCCTGGCCTTGAAACTCAGGTTATTGAGAATCATGAAGTCACCGTAGCCTGCGACAACATTTTCAAATTCAATGCACGTGTCGTTGGCCGCGACCGCCGGGCCGTCCCCAAGGCGCTGCACGCCCCCTTGGGGGGCAGTGAACGAAGTGAGCGTGGGGGCCGACATCAGTTCAACTTCCCAGATAAGCATCAAGCACTTGCTTGTTGGCGCGAATTTCTGAGGGTAAGCCGATGGCCATGACCTTGCCCTCGACCATCACCATGATGCGGTGGCACAACTCCATCACGAAGTCCATGTTGTGCTCGATCACGATGAAGCTGCCCGCGCGCGTTTTGTTGAGTTCTTTCAGCAGGCGGCCGATGCCGCCGACCAAGCTGGGGTTCACGCCCGCGCAGGGTTCGTCCAACAGCACCAACGCGGGCTCGCTCATGAAAGCCATGGCGATGTCGACCAATTTTTGTTGGCCGTAGCTCAGTTCGCCGGCCTTTTTGTGAGCCACGTGGCGAATGCGGAACTGGTCGATCATGGCGTCGGCTTTGGCACCCAGGCCGGAGTCACCGCTTGCCAGCATACGGCCGAGCATGCTGCCTTGATGTTCCTGTGCGGCAACGATGAGGTTGTCGCGCACGCTCATTTTTCCAAATACCTGCAGGGTTTGAAAGGTGCGACCCACGCCGCGTTGGCTGAGTTGCAACGGGCTCAAGCCAGTGATGTCGCGGCCGTTCAATTCAACGCGACCTGAGTTCGGCGTGATCTGCCCGAGCACGCTGTTGAACATGGTGGTTTTGCCCGAACCATTCGGCCCGATGACGCCGAAAATCTCACCTGGCATGACCTCAAAGCTCACACCCGACACAGCTTGAATCGCGCCGTAAGATTTTTTCAAATCGATGACCTTGAGCACGGGCGCGTTCATGATTTCAAAGCCGACGCGGTTCGTTCAGCGGAGGCAATTTTTGATTGCCGCCGCGCTTTGACGCGGTCGGGAATGCTCAGCAAGCCTTCAGGCAACCACAACATCAGCAGAACCACCGCGGCACCAAACACAAACAAATACCAAGCCTGCGCAAAGCGCAACCACTCGGGCAACAGCACGCCCACGGCTGCGCCCACCAACGGCCCCAAGAAGTAGCCCGGGCCGCCCACCACCACCATCAAATACATCATGATGGAAGCGCCCACGGTGAACGGCGCGGGCTCAATGAATTGCACCAGACACGCGAACAACGCACCGGCCACGCCGGCGTACGCCGCGCCAATCGCGAACGACAGCAAGGTGTAGCGCTGGATGTTCACGCCCAAACTTTCGGCGCGGATGGGGTTGTCGCGCAGCGCGGTGAAGGCTTTGCCCCAAGGTGAACTCAGCACCCGCCACAAGAAGCCCGAACCGAGCAAACTGATGGCCAGCACGAAGTAGTAATAGGGAAGTGCGCCGTCCAAGCTGAAACCAAACAACGAAGGCCGGGCAATGTTGTTGATGCCGAAGGTGCCGCCGGTCAGCCACTCTTCATTGCGCATCACCAACCACACGGCGGTGTTGAAGCCGAGCGTGGCAAAGGCGAGGTAGATGGTCTGCACCCTCAGCGCTGGAAAGCCCAAGCCCAGACCAATCACAAAACAGCCGAGCATGGCCACCGGCAAGCCCAACCAAAAGCTGAAACCGGCCTTCATCATGATGGCCACGGTGTAAGCGCCGATGCCGAAGAAGGCGGCGTGCCCCAATGACTTTTGTCCGGCATAACCCACCGTCAAATTCAAGCCCATGGTGGCGATGACGAAGATCAACCAGGTGGTGAACAAATAGATGCCGTAGCTTTTTAGGAAGGGCGGCACGGCGAGCAAAAAAAGGAGCCCGAGCAAGCCGAACAGCCAGCGTCGGCTCATACTTTTCGCTCCACCTTCTTGCCCAACAGACCTTGCGGCTTGAACAAAATAACCAGCATGAAGATGACGAGCGCCACCGCGTCTTTGTAGGCGGCCGAAATGTAGGCCGCGGCCAGGTTCTCGCACACACCGACGATCACGCCGCCCAGCAACGCGCCGCGCGAGTTGCTGAAGCCGCCGATGATCGCCGCGAAGAAAGCTTTGGTGCCCAGCGACTCGCCCATGTCGAACTTGGCCAAATAAGTGGGCGTGACCAGCAGCGCGGCGGCGCAGGCCAGCACCGCGTTGATGGCGAAGGTGTAAAAAATCATGCGCGGCACATTGATGCCCAGCACCGTGGCGCTCTCGGTGTTTTGCGCCACCGCTTGCATGGCGCGGCCGGTCACGGTCTTGGCCAAGAAGGCTTGCGTGGCAAACACCAGGGCCAGCGCCAACAGTAGCGTGCCCACATCGGCCAAAGTGATGGTGACGCCCGCGATGTTGAACAACTTGTCTGCAAACAAGCTCGGGAAGGGATGCGCCTCGGCGCTGTAGCCAGCGCGCACGCCGTTGCGCATGGCAATCGCCAAACCGATGGTGGCCACCACGATGGGCATCAGCCCGTACTTCAACAGCGGGTCGACCACGCCGCGCTTAAAACCCCAACCCAACACCAACACCGCCAAGGCGCAGGTCAGCACAAAGCTGAGCAGCAGCGGGAGGCCCATCGCGTTGAAGGCCAGCATCATGAAGGCCGGCAGCATGACGAATTCGCCTGCGCAAAGTTGATGGTGCCCGAGGCCTGCCACAGCAGAGTGAAGCCCAAACCGGCCAGTGCATAAATGCTGCCGGTGGCCATGCCCGAGAGTAAAAGCTGGAGGAAGTCGGTCATGAGATCCGATGACGTTTCAGGTCCGCTTCCTTGTGTAAAGGACTACTCAGAGGACTTACTTCTTGCCGAGCGCGGCTAAGATTTCCTTCACTTCTTGCTTGCCGTTTTTCACTTCCACCACAAAGCTTTCGCGGTCGAGGTCGCCGTTGGCGTCCATGCTGACGTCCATCAGCACGCCAGGGTGTTTGGCGGCGCTGACTTGCAAGCCGTGCAGGGTTTGCGCCACCAGCTTGCGGTCCAGTTTGCCGGCTTTCTCAATGGCCGCTTTCAGCAAGTAAATGCCGGTGTAGCCTTTGATCCCGTTGTGGTCAGAGATGTATTTGTAGTTTTGGTAAAAGCGCGCTTTGAATTGCAGCATCAGCGGGTTGGGCGCGTCCACTGTCAAGCCCACGTGGGCCACCGCGCCGTTAGCGGCTTCGCCTGCCAGCTCAATCACCTTTTGCCCGGTAAGTGTGGTTTCACCAACGATGGGTTTGGTCCAGCCTTGCTTGCGCAGTTCGCGCAAAGCGCGGGCCGATTCTTCTTCGTTCGTGTAAACGAACAAGGCATCGGCGTTGGACTGTTTGGCTTTCAACACGGGGGCTGAAAAATCGATCTGACCTGCGTCGGTGGAAATGTCGGCCACCACTTTCACACCCAGCGCGTCAAGGGCCTTGTTGATGGCGTCACGCCCACCTTTGCCGAAGTCGTTGTTGACGAAAATCACTGCCACGGTTTTCGCCTTCACGTTGTTCGCGATGTAACGCGCCACCTTCGGCATGGCGGTGGTTTGTGTGAAGCTGGTTCTGAAGATGTAGGGGTTGCCCTGTTGCGTGATGGCAGCCGCTTCGCCGCCAGTGAAATTGATGACCTCCGCACGTTTGGTCTCGGCCATGCTGACCATGATCGAACCCGAGAAAACAGGGCCAAACACCGCGAACACGCCGTCGTCCACCGCTTTCTGAGTCAGCCCTTTGGCGACACCGGGATTGCTTTGGGTATCGAGCGTGGTGGTCTCAATTTTTTTGCCCAAGATCCCGCCCGCCGCATTGATTTCCTGCACGGCCATCTCTACGCCGTTCTTGAAATTGGTGCCTGCCGTGGCTCCTCCACCAGACAGTTCCAGGATGTTGGCAATCTTGATGGTCGCCGGTGCGGCGGCCGTGGTCTGCGCGCGCGTGATGGCGGGCATCGTCAGCAATGCAAGCGCAGTGCAAGCGGCCCTTGCCAAGGCGTTGCGACGTGAATGGTGAAGGCGGTTGGACTGGTTCATAAAGTGTCTCAGTGGTGAATTATTTTTTTGGGTGGCTACATCGGGAAAGGTGAACTCCGCAGACAAGGACGGCGCTTTCAAGCACTTTCGCGACACCGGATTTTGCGCGCCCAGAGCCTGAAAAGTTATAGCGCTTTCATGGGTCTTGGCGCTGCGCCACACAGGCTCGAAAGTGAGCTTCCATTCGGGCTGCATCGGGTGTGATGCCGGTGAAAAACTCGAACGCACCGACCGCTTGCCACACCGCCATGCCACCGCCATCGACAGTGGCGCAACCCGCCGCGCGCGCGGCCTTGAGCAACGCGGTTTGCAATGGGAAATACACCACCTCGGCCACCCACATATCGGAACGCAGCAGGTTTTCAGGCAAAGGCATGCCCGGCAATTTGTCCATTCCCGTGGGCGTGGCGTGAATCAAGCCGGTGCACTGGCCCATGGCCTGCGCCAGGTCTGTTTTTGCCTCCGCACGCTCCAGGCCGTAGCGTTTGCACAAAGTCTTTGCCAACGAGATGGCGCGATGGTGATTACGGTCATGGATCAAAAGATGTTGCGCCCCCAGGCTCAACACCGCATGTGCGACGGCGGAACCGGCACCGCCTGCGCCGAGCAGCGTCACGCGGCGCAGATCGGCTTCGGGAAGGGCACTGCGAAAGGCCCTGCCCCAGCCAGGAGAGTCGGTGTTGTGACCCGTGGCGCGACCGTTGTCGAACAGCACGGTGTTCACAGCGCCGATGGCGCGGGCATCGTCGGAAAGGCTGTCCAACAGCGGCAGCACGGCTTGTTTGAACGGGTAGGTGATGTTCAATCCGCGGAACCCTTGTGCTTTCGCGGTGTTGAGCAATTGCGGCAAGGTCGCAGCGGTGAGAAGCTCTTGGTCGACATCGATCAACTGATAGCGCAGTCGCAGGCCGTGGTGCGCAGCTTCGGTCTCGTGCATCACGGGCGAAAGTGAGCGCTGGATGCCAGCCCCAATCAAGCCCACCAGCACGACGCTGTCTGCCCGGCTTGACTCGCGATGGAGCTTGGGACTTGCGTCGGGCGGCGGCGGGTAAAAGATATCGGTGGACACAGGTTTAACAAAGCGTCAAAAAACAAGATTTTTATTATGTACGAACCGGTTAGAAATACCTCTCAACACTTACCTGAAGCCGGGCCTGCGGCCGCGAATTCGCTATCTCGCCATCTCGCTATCTCACTATCTCACTATCTCGCTATCTCGCTATCTCGCAATGAAACGCAAGATCATCTCGACAATATTCGCGCGGCGTGTCGCGATGGTCTCGGCGCAGTCCAAAGCGTGCTTGAAGATGAGCGAGAACGTGTATTGGTTTGACACGTTGAAAAAGCACAGCGCGCTGATGGACATGTGCAAATCCACCGGATCGACATCACTGCGAAACACGCCCGCTTTGACGCCGCGGTCATACACAGTCGTCACGGAATTGATAGCTGGTGCATTCAATTGTTGGATGTGTTTGGACTGCGCCAAAAACTCCCCCTTATGCATGTTCTCGTTCATCACCAATCGGATGAAATCGGGGCTGGCCAACTGATAGTCAAAAGTAAAACCTACCAGCACGCGCATGGCGACTTCGGGCTCCAAACCGTCGAGTTGCAGGCCGCTTTCGATGCTGCGGATGCGGCCGTAAGCCTCTTCCAGCACGCGGACGTAAAGCCCTTCTTTGCTGCCAAAGTAGTAGTAAATCATGCGCTTGCTGGTGCGCGTGAGGGCGGCTATCTCGTCAATTCGCGCGCCGGCCAGGCCTTTGCTGGCGAATTCTTGGGTGGCCACTTCGACGATGTTCAGCGCGGTGGCTTCAGGGTCGTTGGTGCGTGTGGTTTGTGTACTGCGTTTGGGCTTGGTCGGGATGACCGCCGCTGCGGTTGGAGCTTTCTGAGTCATGACAAATACCGTGCGTTGGACGGCTGTGTGCGCAACCCCGAATTGGATCACGAGCCCGTCACCCGCTGCGCAAGAGCTTTCACCCTAACGTCAAGCCGTCACCAAACACCGGAAATTGCGTCGCGCCTTTGGCTGCCACAGCGCGACCACGCCCCAGGCGCTTGGCCTCGTAAAGCGCTTGGTCGGCACGGCGCAAGCCATCGGTGATGGTTTCGTTCGGGGCCATTTGAACCACCCCAAAACTCAGACTCAATCGCACCAGATGTGGTGCCACTTGCCTGCGTTCCAAACGCTCGACGATGCGCGCAGCCACGGCCATCGCTTCTTCGATGGTGGCCGCGGGCAAGAGCACGCCGAACTCGTCGCCACCCAAGCGACCGGCCACATCCACGCTGCGCAGGGTTTGGCGTGTGCACAGCGCCACTTGGCGCAAGGCTTCGTCGCCCGCAGCATGACCCAATCGGTCGTTGACTTGCTTAAAGTGATCAATGTCAAACATCAGCAAGGCGTGGCGGGTGACAGCCGTTTCCTTGAGCACGCGCGCGGCCCGTTCGTGAAAATGTCGGCGGTTCGGAACGCCAGTCAGGATGTCGGTGTCTGCCAGAAACTTCAAGCGTCGTTGGCTGATCCGAACATTGCGTTCCGTGCGCTCGAAGGTCAGCAGCAGGCCCAGATAAACCAGCGTGAGCGCACTGGTTCCGGTGAGCAGGCCCTGTGCCAGCAGAACCGCCGCTTGCTCGCCGGGAAGTGCAGACAGCAAGGCCGCCCGACAACTCTGGGCCACTGTGACCGATGCCGTCATGAAGATGAACACTTTCAAAGCCGAGCTTGCGCGCACCTGAGCGAGCATCAAGGCGTTCACTGCGGCATAGGCATGCAGCACGGCGCTGGCGGCCCAAAAGGCCAGGACGTCGGCGTCTGGATGGGCCGCCATGGCCCGCACCAACAACCAAGCGCCAAAGCCGGCACCCAGCAGGCCAGCGTCCACCATCACCGGCACGCGCCATTCGCGTCTGGCGTAGAAGCGGCGAAGGCCCGACAACACGACAATCGGCCACTGCAATTCGAGCGCATGGGCCATGGGTGCGAGCATCGGCCAGCGGGGCTCCAGCGACTGCAAAAACAAGCCCAAACTCAACAGCCACTGCGCCACGACCCACCACCAAAACCCTTGATACACCCGCTGCGTGGTGCCAAACAGCGTCAGCAACACCGCTGCCATCACCGCCACGGCGGTGATCAAACTGAGCAGGTGGGCGGGAGCAGAGGTCACGTGGCCAGGATTTGCGAATTGGATCGTTGAGTTTGGAGTTCACCGAGCCCGGATGCCATCCTTACTTTGGGGGTGCTCTGTTCTGCGAATTTGGTGTTACCTGATGGCGGCGGGGGCGCTGGGCAGTCACGGGTCATCGATAAGATTTGTGCTTTGGCAAATCAGGAGATCGCAGCATGGCGATGGACGTGGTGGATTACGAGATCAAGGGTTCGGAAATGCAGTTTGTCGAGGTCGAGCTCGACCCCGGCGAAGCGGCCGTCGGCGAAGCCGGCAGCATGATGTTCATGGACGCGGGCATCGCCATGGACACGGTGTTTGGTGACGGCGCGGCAAGCCAAGGCGGCTTTTTGGGCAAGCTCATGGGCGCAGGCAAACGGCTGGTCACCGGTGAATCGCTGTTTACAACCGTCTACAGCAACACCTCCAACACCAAGCTCAAGGTGGCGTTTGCGGCACCCTATCCCGGCAAGATTTTGCCCATGGATTTGCGTCAGTTGGGCGGCATGCTCATCTGCCAAAAAGATGCGTTTTTGTGCGCCGCCAAGGGCGTGTCGTTGGGTATTTACTTACAGCAAAAAATGTCGGTCGGCTTCTTCGGCGGCGAAGGCTTTGTGATGCAGAAGCTGGAGGGCGACGGCTTGGCATTTGTGCACGCGGGCGGCACGGTCCTCAAACGGGAACTGCGCGCGGGTCAAACCTTGTTGATCGACACCGGTTGCGTCGTGGCGTTCACGCCGTCGGTGCAGTTTGAAATTCAATACGTCGGCAAAGTCAAAACCGCGTTGTTCGGCGGTGAAGGTTTGTTCTTTGCCAAGGTCACCGGGCCAGGCACGGTGTGGTTGCAAAGCTTGCCGTTCTCGCGTTTGGCATCGCGCGTGTTCGCTGCCGCGCCTCAGCGCGGTGGTTCAAAAGAAGAAGGCGGTCTTCTGGGCGGCTTGGTGGGAGGCGGATTGCTGGGCAGCGTGTTGGGTGGCGGGGATGAAGACTGAAGACAAGGGTCGGCCTCACGTATCCTTGCCCGCATGAAATTGCTGCTCGATTCGTTCTGGCGCGCCGCCGCGTATTGCTTGCATCCGCGGGTGATTGCGCTGTCTCTGTTGCCCTTGGTGGTGATGGTGTTGCTGGCCCTGGGGCTGGGTTACTTTTTTTGGGTGCCCACGGTCGACGCAGTGCGAAATTTTTTGGCGTCTTACGAGATCGTTGGCAGCTTCATGGCTTGGCTCGACAAGGTGGGTTTCGGCAGTTTGAAGCTCGTGCTGGCACCTATGTTGGTGGTGTTCGCCGTCACGCCGCTGATCGTGGTGCTGGCGCTGATGGCGGTGGCGATTTTGATGACGCCGTCGATGTTGAGCCTGGTGCGCGACCGCCGTTTCCCCGCGCTCGAACGCAAGCGTGGCGGCTCGGGAATCGGTTCGGTTTTCGTCAGCAGCTGGGCCATCTTGGTGGCGCTGGTCGTGATGGTGGTGTCGATCCCGTTTTGGCTGATCCCGCCGCTGGTGCTCATCTTGCCGCCGCTGATTTGGGGCTGGCTGACCTACAAGGTCATGGTCTACGACGTGCTGTCTGAACACGCCAGCAAAGATGAACGACGCGACCTCATTCGCCTTCACAAAGGCCCGTTGTTGGGCATGGGCGTCATCACCGGCTACCTTGGCGCGGCACCGTCTTTGGTGTGGGCGTCGGGCGCGATGTTCATCGCCATGGCACCTGTTCTGGTTCCTTTGGCGATTTGGATTTACACGCTGGTGTTCGCGTTTTCGGCGCTGTGGTTTTCGCATTACGCGTTGTCGGCTTTACAAGCCATGCGCTCGGTCAAAGCAGTTGACGAAAGAGCCGCTCAGCCGACGCCGCCAAACAACTTGGAGTTGCTGCCGCCACTGCCCGCAGGCAGTGAGCGTCCGCCGCTTTTGCCGCTCCCTCCTGCCTGATCTCAACACACGCGACCACACGTCATGAACTTCGGTCTCATCATCATTGGCGACGAAATTTTGTCGGGCAAGCGGCAGGACAAACACCTGCCCAAAGTCATCGAACTCTTGGCCGAGCGCGGCCTGTCTTTGAGCTGGGTGCGCTACGTGGGCGACGAGCCCGACCGCATCACCGCCGATTTGAAACATGCGTTCGCCACTGGCGACGTGGTGTTTTCTTGCGGTGGCATCGGTGCCACGCCCGACGACCACACGCGCCAGTGTGCGGCTCGCGCGCTGGGCGTGGAAATGGCTTTGCACCCGGAGGCGCGCGACTTGATTTTTGAGCGCATGCGTGAAACGGCCGTCGAGCAAGGCAAGCCCTATGAGCCTGATCGCGCCGACAACCAACACCGCCTGAACATGGCGGTGTTTCCGGTGGGCGCGGCCATTATTCCCAACCCCTTTAACAAGATCGCCGGGTTCTCTTTGGCCTCAACCCAGGCGGGCGAGGGCGGCGTTTACTTTGTACCGGGCTTCCCCGTCATGGCTTGGCCGATGGTGGCGTGGGTTCTGGACCATTGCTACCCGCACCTGAAGCGCGCGCTCACAAACGTTGAAAAGTCCGTCATCGTGTTAGGCGCGATGGAAGCCACGCTGACCCCGCTGATGGAAGCCATCGAGGCCGGTTTTGCTGGTGTGAAAGTGTTCAGCCTGCCGAGCGTCGACCATCCGCAGTGGGGCAAACACATCGAGCTGGGCGTCAAGGGCGAAGCCGCTTTGCTGGATTCGGCCTACAGCGCGTTGGTGCAGGGTCTGCGCGAACATGGTGCAGAACTTGGCCCTGAATTGGTGCGCTGACGCCTCAT
>JANPNT010000457.1:0-2146 GCA_031427655.1 Burkholderiales bacterium | reverse complement strand
TGTAGAATGGTAGACCTTTTGCAGCCGGGAATAGCCTCAGTGGTTGATGCCTGAGTAGGGTTGCATGTCCATCGCCACATTCATGGCCACGCCGTGATACGTGCAGTGGCGGGTCACTTTGATGCCGAGCGCCGCGATTTTTCCAAGCCCGTCAAACAAGTGAAGCCGCTTGGCGTCAAGGCCCGCATGGCCAAACGGATCGTCCAAGCGCACGTAAATGCCCGGCGCACCGGTCACCCGATGACCCGTGACGCCAAAGTGTTCCAGCGTCTTGATGACCGCCTGCTCGACCCGGTAAACATATTCCTTCACATAGATGTTCAGCCGCTTCAAATCCACCAGCGGATAAGCCACCACCTGCCCCGGCCCGTGATAAGTCACCTGCCCACCTCGGTTGGTTTGCACCACCGCAATGCCGTGCGCGTCCAACACATGTTCAGGCTTGCCGCTCAGGCCTTGGGTGTAGACGGGCGTGTGTTGGCAGAGCCAAATTTGGTCGGGGGTGTCAGGCGTGCGCGCTTCGGTGAAGGCCTGCATGGCGGCGAGGGTGGGGGCGTAGTCGGCTTGACCGAGGGTGTGGATGCAACGCACGACGCCTTGGAGTTCAATCGCACCAGTTTCAGTCGCAGTGGCCGAATCGGTGGATTCAACTTCGCCCGTCATCGAAGCTGAGTCAGCAGCCACCTTCATGTTGCAGGGATTGCAGCTTGCCCACCGTGCAGCCACGCCACATCGAGGCGGTTGACCCGCAAGATCGCGCGCAGCGAGCATTCGCCCAAATCCACGAGCCGTTGAATGTATTTCGCGAGCGTTTTTTCGTCTTCTGTGAGAACGTGGGTGATGGACTCGCACACGGCTTGCGCGATCAGCTTCACGTCGTCTTTGACGGCATTGCGCTCGTCGCCAGCGTCGCGAACCACCGTTCGCATGAGCAAGCCAGCCGTCATCGCGTGGTCGATGTTGAAGGCAGCAGGATGAAGTTGCGCAGGGGCAAATCGTTCACCGCTTGCTTGACCTGAAACGCAGACGCCACGACGGCCGACAGGTACAGCGGCACATTGGCATTCAAACATTCGCGAAAGTAAGTCTTGGCGACTTCATGGCGCCGGCGCGCGGGGTCAGCCAGCGTGATCAGAAAGCTGGTGTCAACCAAGATGGAAATCAAGTGTCATTCCCGCGCACGCTGTCTACCCAAGCACCGGCGCCGGGCAGATCTTGCCAAGCCTTCGCGCCGCGCTGGGTCAGGCGGTCAAGGTCTTTTTCATCGAGCTTGGACTCGTGTTCCACAAACTCAATCAGCTTTGCGTTGCGGTAGTCGCGCGTCCCGACGTTGTACTCCGCCGCAATTCGCAGCATCGCAGTTTTGTAAAGCCGATTGGTCTTGTCGGCGCGAAGCACGTCGCACTGAGCCTCGACAGGAATAGATTTCCCGTCAGGCAAGCGGATGTAGGCATTGACGTTGCGCAAGCCGCCGATTTCATAAATTTCGCCGCGAAGGTAGCGCTTGACTCGCACCCATTGATCGGCATCGTCAGCGCGGTAGTCGAAGCCAGCGCTGATGATGATGCGCCGGGAGAGCATGGGCGCGCTGATTTCGATGCGTTGCTTGCGTACCCCGAGCGCGGCCTTTTGCCAACGCTCGACCACCGCTCTGCGTTTAGCGTTCAAACCGTCGATCACTTCAGAGTTGGCCAAATGAAGCAAGTCGTGCAACAGGCTGGGGTGGGCCGTGGGGGAGGTCAGAACCGCGAGCAAACCTTTGAGCACCGCGACATCGAGTTCGACCGTGTCCAGCTCGCCACCCAAAAACTTGTCAACGTCGTTGGTGAAGTTGCGCAAAATCGACAGCGGAACGCGATCCGGTGTGATTTCGTATCTACCGGAATCGTCATGCAGACTGATGCGTATCTGTTGAGCGTCCATCTATGAATTCTAGGCCGCGTGGCCATGAACTGGTGCCCCTTCCTGCGAGCCACACCCGCTTCAAATTCGCCAGCGCTGCCTTAAGGTCTCACGCCCCTAAGGTCCACGCCGATGAAAACATGCGCCTGTTTGACGATGCCGGGGACTAGGGCCGCAGACCGTCCAAGTGGCCCAATCCACTCCCGGGCGACGAGAGTGTCGAGACCGAGGGCGGAGGATGCGA
>JANPNT010000456.1:0-18377 GCA_031427655.1 Burkholderiales bacterium | reverse complement strand
CGCCGTGGTGGTGCCGCTGATGGCACCGGCCGTGTGGTCGGGTGCGGGCGTGTTTGAAGCGCTGAGGCAACTCAAACGGCTGGTGCGCGAACGCTTGCTCAACGCGGCATTGCTGATCGCCGGGGTGAGCTTGTTCACCGCCGGCGTAGGCGCATTGGTCACGAGTTTGGTGATGGCCGGTGGCCGCGTGGTGGCTGAGTTGGGCATTGCGGTGGTTGGGGTTGCTGTGCCCGCCAATCAGTTGATGGCGGGCCTGTTTGGATACGGCCTGCGCAGCCTCGGTGCCAGCGGCGCCGTCAGCGCCGTACCGCCGGGCTCGTCGGCGCATGCTTCGGCCGCCTTGGTCGGCGGTGGGCTGGTTTTCGCGCTGGCTTTGGTGTTGCCGGGCTTGGTTTATCTGCGCGGCACCACGGCGGCTTACCTGGCTTTGACGGCTCCGCGCGCCGACTGAACATGTCTAGTCGCATGGAAGTTCGCGCGCGGGTTCGAATAGCCAGCTTGGTGCCCAGCCTCACCGAGCTGCTGGTGGCCCTGGGCTTGCGCGATCACATCGTCGCGCGCACCGGGTTTTGCATTCATCCGGCGGAAGCAGTCAGGGACATCCCGAAGGTGGGCGGCACGAAAGACGTCAACCTGGCCAAGCTACGCAAATTGGCCCCGACGCACGTGCTCATCAACGTTGATGAAAACCGCCTCGACGTGGCGCAGGCGCTGCGCGAATTTGTTCCGCACGTGGTGGTGACGCACCCCAACGGGCCGAAAGACAACAGGGTGCTGCTCGATCAAATGGTGAATGCGTTTGGCGACTTGCCAGATGTCGAAGAACGCGCCGCCTTACTGCGCGAAGACTTTCAACAAGCGTGGGCAGCGACCCAAGCGCAGGCTTGGCCCGAACAGCGCGTGCTCTATCTTATTTGGCGCGACCCCTGGATGACCGTGGCGCGCGACACCTACATCGCCAACATGCTGGCCAGCGTCAATTGGAAAACTTTGCCTGACGCTGTAGGCGGCGAGCACGGCGCAGCCCGCTACCCGGCGCTGACGGGCACCGAGCCCTGGTTGCAAAACGCAGACCGCGTGTTGCTCAGCTCCGAGCCTTATCGCTTCAGCGCCGATCACATCAAAGAAGCCCAGCGCCTGTGCCCGCAAGCCACGGTGCAACTCGTCGATGGCGAGCTGCTCAGTTGGTACGGGCCGCGCGCGGCGGCGGGCTTGCGCTACCTCCGCGCATTGGCGAGCGAAACCCGCGCGTCAGACCCATGAGGGTTCCTGCCCCTACCATTCCCGGCATGGACATCTACAAGCCGCTCGTGGCGCTGCTCGCCATCGTCAACCCCATCGGTGTGATCCCGTTTTTTATTCACTTCACCCAGGGTTTCAACCGCGAACAGCGCCAGCGCACCATCCGCATCAGCGCCTTCACCGCGTTTTTGGTGATCTCTGTCAGCGCCTTGGCAGGCCTGCAAATCATTGAGTTTTTTGGCATCACCTTGGCGTCTTTCCAAGTCGGCGGCGGCATGTTGTTGCTCATCAGCGCGCTGCAAATGCTGAACGCCAAACCGGCTGAAAGCAGCGCCGAAGACCTGACCGACGCGAACAACAAAATCGATGCCGGCAGCAGCATCGCCGTGGTGCCGCTCACCATCCCCTTGCTCACCGGCCCCGCCACCATTTCCACCATGGTGATCTACGCCGAAAAAACGCGCCACTGGTGGGAAGTGTTGGTGCTGGTGGGTTACGGCGTGGTGATCGGCTTGTCGGTGTGGGTGGCCTTCAGTTTGTCGGGTCGCATTGCACGCGTGCTCGGCAAAACCGGCATCAATGTCATGACACGTTTGATGGGCTTGATCTTGGCCGCGCTGGGCGTGGAAATCATGGCCGACGGTCTCTTGAAACTCTTCCCCATATTGGCCAGCGGCTTGCGCTGACGCCCTGACCCACGCAGAAGAAAAAACAATGGCAAAAAAATCCGAATTGAACCGAGAAGTGACCAGCGAAGTTACCTGGGACTACATCATTTGCGGCGGCGGCACGGCCGGTTGCTTGCTCGCCAATCGCCTCAGCGGCAACCGCAAAAAGCGGGTGTTGTTGATCGAAGCCGGTGGCAACGACGACTACCACTGGATTCACATTCCGGTGGGCTATTTGTATTGCATCGGCAACCCGCGCACCGATTGGTTGTTCAGCACCGAAGCTGAAAAAGGCCTGAACGGTCGCGCGCTGAACTACCCGCGCGGAAAAGTGCTGGGCGGCAGCAGCAGCATCAACGGCATGATTTACATGCGCGGCCAAGCGCGCGACTACGACCAGTGGGGCGCTTTAGGCAACCCCGGTTGGAGCTGGGCCGAGTGCCTGCCCTATTTTTTGAAGCATGAAGACTTTCACCAGGGTGCAAACGCCTTCCATGCCGCACCCGGCTTTGATGACACCGGCAGCCGCGAAGGCGGTGAATGGCGCGTTGAAAAACAGCGCTTGCAATGGGCGGTTTTAGATGCCTTCGCGCAAGCCGCACAGCAAAGCGGCATTCCGGCCACCGACGACTTCAACCGAGGCAGCAACGAAGGCGTCGGCTACTTCGACGTCAACCAAAAAAACGGCGTGCGTTGGAACACCACCAAAGGCTTCTTGCGCCCCGTGCAAGAGCGCAACAACTTGCAGGTCTGGACGGGCGCGCACATCACCAAAGTGCTCACCGAGATGACCGATCAGGGCTTGAAGGCTGTAGGCGTCGAGGTGATCCCCAAGCTGCACAAAGGCGGCAGTGGCCAGCCGGTTCAAGTCAAATGCAAAGGCGAAGTGATCTTGTGCGCCGGGGCTGTCGGCTCGCCGCAATTGCTGCAACTCTCAGGCATCGGCCCGGCCGATTTATTGCAGCAACACGGCATTGAGGTGAAGCACGATTTGCCCGGTGTGGGCAGCAACCTGCAAGACCATTTGCAGATTCGCGCCATCTTCAAAGTCGAGGGCGTGCCCACCCTCAACACCACCGCCAATTCGCTGTGGGGCAAAGCCAAAATCGGCGTCGAGTACGCCTTCAAACGCACCGGCCCCATGAGCATGGCGCCGTCGCAACTCGGTGCCTTCACGCGCAGCGACGCGTCGCAGCCTCACCCCAATTTGCAGTACCACGTGCAGCCCTTGTCACTGGAAGCCTTTGGTCAACCGCTGCACACCTACAACGCCTTTACGGCGAGCGTGTGCAACCTCAACCCGACCAGCCGCGGCAGCGTGCAAATTAGAAGCGCGCTGTCCACCGACGCACCCTTGATTGCGCCCAACTACCTCAGCACCGAGGCCGACCGTCTGATTGCCGCCGAGTCGTTGCGCGTCACGCGGCGCATCGTGGCGCAACCGGCGCTGGCCAAGTACAAACCTACAGAGGTCAAACCCGGTGTGCAGTTTCAAACCGACGTGGACCTGGCCAAACTGGCCGGTGACATCGGCACCACCATTTTTCACCCCGTGGGCACCGCCAAGATGGGCCCGACCAGTGACCCCATGGCGGTTGTGGATGGGCGACTGCGGGTTCACGGCGTGCAAGGCTTGCGCGTCGTCGATGCCAGCGTGATGCCGCTGATCACCAGCGGCAACACCAACTCACCCACGCTGATGATTGCCGAGCGCGCAGCGGTTTGGATCTTGGCGGACGCGACGCCGGTTTGACGCGCGCGGCGCTCAGCCCTCAACCAGACGCAAGCCTCATGTGCACTTCGTGGTGCATGGTTCCCATGTGTTGGGGGCCACCTCAGCCACGGTCGAGGTCGGCGCAACAGGTGCCACGGTGGACTTGCAACACCCTTAGCATTCAAGCCCTCAGCGAGGCGGCGTGTCCAACTCCGGGTAGTGCCTGAAGATGCCTTGTTCGTTGAATGGAATGCGGCGCTCGCTGCCCAGGTAGGCAGCCACCTTGGGCAGCGCGGCCACGATGTCGTGAATCGCCATCACACCAGGTGTGTGGGCCATCGCGCGGGCTGCGGCGTGGGGAAACGCGTAGCGCAAGCCTTCAACCAACTGAAACAGCGACAAGTCGGCGTAGCTCAATCGGCCGCCCACCAAATGCCGCGAACCGGCGGGGTTGCGCACCACGATCTGCTCAAACCACTGCAAGAATTTGGGCATGCGGCTGGCACAAAACTCTTGCGCGCGTCGAAGCGCTTCGAGCTTTTGGTCCTCGTAAAACAAGCTGGTTGAAACTGGGTGATGGGTGTCGTGCGCCTCGGTCACCATGTCGGCAATGGTGAGCTGAATTTGCTGCGTCCACACCCGTGCTTGTTCGCTGCGGCCCACCAGTTTCAAAGTGGGGCCCAGGTAGTGCAGGATCGCTGCGGTTTGGCCGACCATCAGCGCGCCGTCTTTCAAGAACGGCGGCGCGAAAGGCGGGCAGGCCTGGGTGCTGTCGGCCATCTGTTTTTGCATGGCTTCGACGCCTCGCGTTTTCACGCTTGCATCAGCTGATGTGCCGCGCGCCACGTCAACATATGACGCTCCCGCCGCTTCCAGCGCCAAGCGCACAAACTCACCTCGTCCTTGAATGGTGGGCCAATAGTGCAGTTCGTATGCCATGGTCAGTTCCAAAGTTCGTTTTGATTCATTGGGGCTCAACTTCAAGCCAAGCGCGCTTTCCAACGCGGCCACAAGGTGGTCAGCGCCAAGCCTGCCATCACCAAAAATGCCGCCGTCAGTTTCCAGGCGGGCAAGGACTCGCCCAACATCCATGCGGCTGAACCCATGCCGACCACGGGCACCAACAGCGCAATCGGTGAGATGGTGGCTGCAGGGTAGCGTGACAGCAACCAGGCCCATGCCGCGTAGCCAAACAAGGTGTTGCCCCAAGCCTGCCAAAACACGGCTGCCCAAGCCGTCAGGTTGTTGTGGGTCAGGCCAGCGCGCATGGCAGGCCAGCCTTCAAACGTCAACGACAACAGCAGCAGTGGCGGCACGGCAAAGGCGCTGGACCAAATCACAAACGCGAGCATGTTCACGCTGGCAGCAGGTGCTTTGACAACGCTCGCCCGCTTGGCCACAGTGTTGGCACCGGCCCAGCAGAAGGCCCCAAACACCACCAACAACACACCGCGCATGGTGGTGCTGCCCGCTTGGGTGTCACCCGTGTGCAAGCCGATCACCGCAATGCCCGCCACTGCCAACAGCAAAGCGGCCCATTGAAATGCTTGCACCTTTTCGTGAGCAAAAAACATGGCCATGCCGATGGTGAAAAACACCTGCGTTTGAATGACCAGCGACGCCAAGCCCGGCGAAATGTGGCCGTTGATGGCCAGGTACAAAACGCCGAATTGACCCACGCCGATCAGCACACCGTAAGCCGCCAACTGAGTCCAAGGCACGGCAGGGCGGGCCACCAAAAACAGCGCGGGCACCAACGCAAACGCAAAGCGCAGTGCCGCGAACAGCAGCGGCGGCACGTGGGTCAACGCCACTTTGATGACCACAAAATTGCTGCCCCACACCGCCACCACGGCCAAGGCGAGCAGCAAGTGCCGCAGCGGGAGGTGATTGCCTGCTGAGCGCTCGCTCACCGCCTGGGCCCGCGCGAGCCTCTGCCAGATGTATGCGGGCGCCCCTGCCCCGCACCCGTCACCACATTCGGCAGGGGTCTGCCCACGTCGGCAAGCAACAAGGTGGCGCGCACCAAGCCTTCCACGGCCTCGCTCAAATCGGCGGGTGGTTCTAGCGACTCGATCTCTTCGATTAAATCGTCGGCGTCTTCCAAGTCGTCTGCATCGAGGTGGCGGTACAGCAAGGCCAGCGGCTCGGTGAGCTGCTTGGCGTCCATGCGCATCAGGGCAGGGAACAGCTCAACCGCGGTGGCGAAACCGGCCACCCACGGGTACACAGCGGCCACCTCGGGCGGAGCCAGGCCTGCGCCGTCGCCTTCATCGTCGCCGTGATGGTCTTCATCGTCTTCACCCCCGTCCAACTCAAACACCCACGGGTCGAACCAATCGCGTTTCGATATCGCTTCGTTCAGCTCTGCGTAGCGGCGCAACGCCAAGGCGTGCAGAGCGGTGGGGTTGAAGCGCGCGGGCAAAGCGCGGCCGTCGGCGTCGGTGATGTGGGGCAGCCACTGCGCATCGGGCACGCGCGTGGGTTGCACCAACACGCCGCACAAAAAGCCGTCAAGCATGCTGACGTCCAGCGGCTCCAAAGGTGCGGGCACGCGGTCTAGCAGGGCTTGAAGGTCGTCCATTTCACGCTCGCTGAGCGGCTGCACGGGTGGGGGTGCTTGCAAAGGTCGGTTCGTTGCTGGACGGGTTGCCGGACGGGGGCTGCGCGAGTCGCGAGCACGATAGGGAGGTGTGACCATGGATTGATTGTCGCGCTGCCTGCGCCCACGCCATCCTGGTGCTGTGCGTCACTCTCATTGCGACATAAAACCGCTTCTTCGCGCGAGGCGTCGTTGCAAATCCTCGCGATGCCATCGATTTTTTCAAGTCGCAGTCAGAGTGACACACAGCACTAGGCAACTGCAAAGCCTGTGGCCAATGCCTCGCGCAAAATGCGACACCAACAGTTGCACAGCACGCGGCGTGGTGGGGCTCCAGGGCCGAATGGCGTAGACGGCGTCGCCGAAAAAACCCACCGGCTTCCACTGCGGCAGCACTTCACGCAGACGGCCGCTGCGCAGCGCGGCGGCGGCGCTGAAGTCGGGAATCTGCGCAATGCCCAAACCGGCCAACACGGCGTCACGCAACAGCTCGGAGTTGTTGGCGCGCAGCGGGCCCTGCACGGCGACGCTGATGCATTCGGGTTCTTGCGCCGCCGCATGCCGCTCAAACATCCACTGCGCCGGGCCGTTGCGCAGATAGGCCAAACAGTCGTGAGCGCTCAGATCGGTGGGGTGCATGGGCGTGCCCCGACGCCGAAGATAGCCAGCGGTGGCCAACAGCAAAGTTCTCGAGCCGCACAGCTTCCAAGCCACGTGGTTGTCTGGCGCGGCACTGGTGTGGCGCACCGCTAAATCGAAACCTTCCTGCGCCAGGTTGACCACCGCGTCAGACAGCGCCAGCTCAACGCGGATGTCGGGGTAGCGCTTGAAGAACGCGGCCAAGGTGGGCGCAATTTGCTGGCGACCCAAGGCCACTGGCGTGGTCATGCGCACCACGCCGCGCGGCTGGCCTGCGAGGTCGCGCGTGCTGCCCAGGCTGCGCGCAATGTGGGCAAAGCTCTCGGTGGTGCTGTCGACCAATCGCTGGCCCGCGTCGGTCAGCCGCACCGAACGCGTGGTGCGTTGCACCAGCGTCACGCCCACCGCGCGCTCGAGTTCGGCCACGCGTTGACTGACTGCGGCCTTGCTCAAAGTCAAGCGCTGTGCGGCTTGCGTGAAGCTGCCGGTTTGGGCAATCACGGTGAGCAGGTGCATGTGCGACCACAGTGGGCTGTTGTCAGACATGTCATTTGACGGGTTTAGTGTGCGCCATTGTTCACCACGATGAACAATCAAATCAAATCAGCGGCATAGCCAAACACCTGCGTGCCGCCTAAACTTCGCCCATCGCATCCTATCTTTTTGGAGACACACCATGGGCGCAACCGAAGCATTTACCTCCACCGTCGACATCGGCCACCACATCAACGGCCGCGCGGTGGCCAGCACCAGCGGGCGCAGCCAAGCCGTTTACAACCCCGCCACCGGCGCGGTGGCGCGGCAAGTGGCGCTCGCCAGCGTGGCCGAGGTGAATGCCGCCGTGGCGGCGGGCGTGGCTGCGTTTCCGGCCTGGTCTGACATGCCGCCCATCCGCCGCAGCCGCATCATGTTCAAGTTTTTGGAGCTGATGAACCAGCACCGCGACGCGCTGGCGGCCATCATCACCGCCGAGCACGGCAAGGTGTTCACCGACGCGCAGGGCGAAGTCAGCCGTGGCATCGACATCATTGAGTTTGCTTGCGGCATTCCGCAATTGCTCAAAGGCGATTACACCGAGCAGGTCAGCACCGGCATAGACAACTGGACCCTGCGCCAGCCGCTGGGTGTGGTGGCCGGGGTCACGCCGTTCAACTTCCCTTGCATGGTGCCGCTGTGGATGTTCCCGGTGGCCATTGCGGCGGGCAATTGCTTCGTGCTCAAGCCCAGCGAGCGCGACCCTTCAGCGTCCATGCTGATGGCCGAATTGCTCAAGCAAGCCGGTTTGCCCAACGGTGTGTTCGGCGTGGTGCAAGGCGACAAAGTGGCGGTGGACACACTGCTCACCCACCCCGATGTGAAAGCCATCAGCTTTGTGGGTTCCACCCCCATAGCGCAGTACATCTACGAAACCGGCGCCCACCACGGCAAGCGCGTGCAGGCTTTGGGCGGCGCAAAAAACCATTTGGTGGTGATGCCCGACGCCGACCTCGATCAAACCGTGGACGCCTTGATCGGCGCGGGTTACGGCTCTGCCGGTGAGCGCTGCATGGCCATCAGCGTGGCAGTGGCCGTGGGCGACGTGGCCGACAAATTGGTGGCCGCTTTGGCCGCTCGCGCCAAAACGCTGAAGATCAAAAATGGGATGGAGCTCGACGCCGAAATGGGCCCCGTCATCACCCGCGAAGCGCTGAACCGCATCGAGGGCTACATCGCCACCGGCGTCACGGAGGGTGCCACTTTGGTGGTGGACGGCCGTGGTTGCAAGGTGCCCGGTTTTGAAGGCGGCTTCTTCACCGGCGGCACGCTGTTTGACCATGTGACGCCCGCCATGCGCATTTACAAAGAAGAGATATTTGGCCCGGTGCTGTGCGTGGTGCGCGTGGACGACTTTGCGGCTGCAGTGGCCTTGGTCAACGCGCATGAGTTTGGCAACGGCGTGGCCTGCTTCACCAGCGACGGCAACGTGGCGCGCGAGTTTGCGCGCCGCATTCAGGTCGGCATGGTCGGCATCAACGTGCCCATTCCGGTGCCCATGGCATGGCACGGTTTCGGCGGTTGGAAAAAGAGTCTGTTCGGCGACATGCACGCCTACGGCGAAGAAGGCGCGCGTTTTTACACCAAGCAAAAATCAGTCATGCAGCGCTGGCCCGCCAGCATTGCCAAGGGCGCTGAAGTTGTGATGCCCACAGCAAAGTGAGTTGCTGATTCGATGTTCAGCAAAGTAATTTGCTGAGTCACGGCGCAGCGAAGTGATTCGCCGCGCCGCTTGACCCTGCGAGGGGCAGTGGTAACTCACTTCCAAGACAGCAAGTCCAGTGTCCTCGTCCCGCCCGTTAAAAATACCGTCTCCGCCGGTTCGCTGCGCTCCAGCTTCATCAAACGCACACCCGCGGCCAGCCGGTGGCGGGGTCGGCGCAGGCGCGCAGGGCGGCTGTGCCTTTGACGCGCACGCAGCGGTCAAAGTGTCCCGTCGGGGTGTCGAGCGATTCGTTTACCGAATCCATCACGTACGTCGTCGGAATTCTCGGGTGCGTGTGTCGCAACTCGCGCGGAAATCCATTGCGCTGCATCAGCAAATAAGCGGTGGTGGTCCACTGCCACTGCGTGCCAATCACGTTGGCCGCTTTAAGCACGTAGCGGTGCGGCTTGTGGGGGCTTGGGCTCAGGGCCAAGGTCGCTTTTGCTGGCGATGCGGGAGATGCCGGTGGCGTCACTTTTCAGCCAACAGTCCGGTCCACAGTCGCCGCGCCGATGCCACGCCGAAATGCCCCGAGGCGAGCACCGCGGTCGCCGCGGTCGAGGTACGTCAAGCCCGACTCGCACTGGCGAAACCACACCGGGTTGCTGCTGGGGTCTTGCACCCAAGTGTCGATGCCGTTCGGGTTGCGATCAGGCCAACCTACATTGATGATGTGTCCGGCTTTGGAGGGCACATCGTCCGCCTTCAGCGCTTTCGGGTTCATGGCCAGCAAGGCGATGATGAAACAGACCTCGGCCTCGCGCGTGCCCCTTCTCCCGCGCCTCATGGTGCGTGGGCCAAAGCTGGCGCTTCCAACCCCAGACGTGCCCGGATTTGCCTCCCTGCCCAGCTACGCCGTGCAACACCCGCTGCCTGTGCAGCGCGTGTGGCCGGAGTTGAAACCGCAGATGCGTCGCTGAATCAGCGCTGTTTCAGGCCGCTGCCGGATCCTGGTTCCAACGCAGCTTGCGATAGATGGTGTTCCGGCTGATGCCCAGGCGTTTGGAGGTGGCGGTGATGTTGCCGCCCAAGGCTTCCAGCGTATTGCGGATGAGATCGATCTCGGCTTCTTCCAGCGTCTGAGGCGCTGCGGGTTCTGCAACCACTGAATTCGCAGTTAACGAGTCGATCAGCGCGGCGGCTGGAGTCGCGACCTGTGCTGGCACGGGCGTGCGCGGCACCGCGTGGCGGCTGGCGTTGTTGGCTGTGCTGTGACCTGCACTCATCGCGCGCCGCGCGTGGTCCAAAAAGTCGTCCGACAAATGCGCCTTGGTGATTTGCCGTTCACCGGCCGACATCACCGCCGCCGTGCGCAGCACATTGGCCAGTTGGCGGATGTTGCCGGGCCAAGCGCAGTGCTTGAAGAAGTCCAGAACCTGCGGGCTGATGGCGGGTGTGTCCGCAGGCCGCTCCACTTGCAAAATGCGCTGGGCAATGGCTTCTAAATCGGTGCGCTCGCGCAGCGCGGGCAGGCGCAGCGCCAAGCCGTTCAAGCGGTAGTACAGGTCGTCGCGGAACTCCTGCTTGCTCATCATCTCGCGCAGGTTGCGGTGGGTGGCGCAGATCACCGCAATGTTCAGCGGGATCGACTTCGTGCTGCCCAGCGGCGTCACGCAGCGCTCTTGCAACACACGCAGCAAATGTGCTTGCAGTGGCTGCGGCATGTCGCCAATTTCGTCCAAGAACAAGGTGCCGCCGTCCGCTTGCAAGATTCGCCCGGGCGCGCCTTTGCGACGCGCGCCGGTGAAGGTGCCGGCTTCGTAGCCAAACAGCTCTGCTTCGATCAACGCCTCCGGAATCGAAGCGCAATTCACCGTCACAAACGGCTGCCGCGAGCGGCTGGAGTCATGGTGCATGGCGCGCGCCAACAGCTCTTTGCCTGTGCCGGTCTCGCCCAAAATCAGCAGGCTGATATCGTGGTCAACAACGCGCTTGACCTGTTGCAGCAGACCCTCAATTTGCGCGTCGCCGGTGCGCAAATAGTCCAAGCCCAACACAGACGGCGCGGTGATGTGCGCGGCTTTGGACGAGGCTTCTTTGACCGGCGCAAGTCGTGAGGTCAAGGGCGGAGAAATCGACGACAGCGTGGGCTCAAGCGCGCTCGGGTTGGACTGCGCTGAAGTCGCAGTCGCAGTCACGGTCACGGTCACGGTCACGGGAGCGCCAGCCGGCGGCGTCGCGGCGCTGGCCACATCAGGCCCCTGACGTGCGCCCGGCAACGACGGCCGCGACGGCCAATCAAAGCGCGCCCTCACATGAAAGCCCTCGCCGCTCGACAAGCTCAGCTGCATCGGGGCCGACAAAGGCGCTCGGAAATGGTCGTAAATGGCAGCCGTGCTGGTGCCGAACAGACTGGACACGCTGTGCGCCCGCAGGGCCACGCCGTTAATGCCCAATTGGTCCAGCGCGCCTCGGTTGGCACCCAAAAGTTTGCCGTCGGGGTCGACCACCAAAATGCCTTCGAGCAAAGTACCAATGAATTCCACACGGCGGTGAAAGTGCAGGCGCAACTGGTTGTTGAAGTCGTCCGACAGCCAATGGTTTTCAATCATGCGCGCCGACATGCGCACCAAACCCATGGTGTGTTGGTGATAGCTGCGGTGGTCGCCGGTGACGTCGAGCACGCCCAACATCTGGCCGCGCGGATCAAAAATCGGCACCGCCGAACAGGTCAGAAAACTGTTGGCGTGCATGAAGTGCTCGCCGCCGTGAACCAGCGTGGGCGCTTCTTCAAAAAGCGCCGTGCCGATGGCGTTGGTGCCCTTGGCATGCTCGGCCCAATTTTCACCGGGGGTCAAAGCGACTTTGTCAGCGCGCGCTAAAAAATCATCATCGCCCACCGAATGCAAGATGGTGCCGTGCGTGTCGGTCAGCACGATCATGTTTTCGGTGTTGACGATTTGCTCAAACAGCAACTGCATCACCGGCGCGGCGTGGACGTAAAGGCGCTGATTGCGTTCTCGTGCCACGGTCAGGTCGCTGCGCACCATGGGGTCAAATTCGCTTTTGATGCCGCGCGAAAGTCCCAGCGCCGAGCTGCGTTGGTGCGACCGGCGGATCACCTCCGTGCGCGGCGCAAACAAGGGCGGAGCGGCACGCACTTCACTGCCGGGTGTGGACATGTTTTGTCTCCTGTGCGCTGCGTTTTTTTTGATGCAGCTTGTCTGTATTGGCGACAGGTTCTGAGCAGCCGGAAAGGCCGCGGTACCTGCTCAATCCAGTTCGTACATCGATGGCAGTACAGCTCGTCACCAGTGCGTGATGCTGTTCCTAAGCGGCGCAGTTGTCCAGCATTGTCGTGACATGTCACACGGGTGGGCGCGATTCGCGCCGAAGCCTCGCGCCAAGTTGGAACAGAAAAACGGCTGTTTCATTGCTTTCTCCACTGTACAGCGATCGCGGACTTCTGCGCTTTCAGCCCGACCCGCCTGGCGCTGTGCGCCGTGTGCGCCGCTGCCGCCACCTCGGCGTGGCCCTCGGTGACGTCACGCCACAAGCGGTAGACACCAAATGTTTGCCCAGGAGCGTGCGGGGGAACCCGGTCAGCTCGACAAACCAGGCAAGTTGCGCGAGGTTTTTGAGCGCCACAACGTCAATCGGCGCGGGGCCTGCGGCCACCGATTCAAGCCGCTCGCTCAAGCCGCGTTTCAAGCATCAATGCGCAGCGACAAATCAATCGCATGAACATCTTTGGTGAGTTTGCCCACCGAGATACGGTCGACGCCGGTGGCAGCAAAGTCGCGGATGGTTTGCAAATCCACGCCGCCTGACACCTCCAACACGGCGCGGCCTGCGTTCAGCGTGTAGGCGCGGTGCATGTCGGCCAGCGTGAAGTCGTCAATCATCACGCTGCGGGCACCTGCGGCGAGTGCGGTTTCTAGCTCCAGCAAATTTTCAACTTCGATTTGCACGCTCACACCGGCGTTCAGTTCGGTGGCGGCTTGCAGGGCTTGGGCAATGCCGCCGGTTGCGGCAATGTGGTTTTCTTTGATGAGGATGCCGTCCCACAGAGCCAGGCGCTGGTTGCGCCCGCCGCCCACGCGCACCGCGTACTTTTGCGCTTGGCGCAGGCCCGGCAAGGTCTTGCGGGTGTCCAGCACGGCGCAGCCTTTGGGGTTGGGGCTGAGGTCGGCGATGGCGTCCACATAGCTGCGTGTGACGGTGGCCACGCCTGACAGCAGTTGCAAAAAGTTCAGTGCGGGCCGTTCGGCGCTCAGCAAGGCGCGGGCATCGGCTTCGATGCGACACACCTCAACGCCGACCGTCATCAACGCGCCTTCGGCCACGTGCCATGTGAGCCCCGCGCTGGCGTCGAGCGCCAGCACGCAGGCGTTGAACCAGGCTTGGCCGCACATCACGCCCGCTTCTTTGGCGATGACGCGACCGGTCACGCGGCGGCCTGCGGGCACGAGCAGAGCAGTCCAGTCGCCACGGCCCGTGTCCTCCGACAAAGCGTCGCGCACATTGCGGGCCATCGCCACTTCCAGGGTTTCGTTGGACAGAGTCGTCATAATTTTTTTGGGGAAAAAGTGGTTCAGCGCAACGCCACAAAGCGTTCGGTGTGGCGTGGTTCGGGCAGTTCAGCCATCACGGCGGCTTGCGCAATGGCGTCAATGAGGGCCGCGTCCAAACCGTCGGCGTGGCGATAAGTTTCCATCCACGTCTCGATGTCTGCTGCGGTCTCAGGGCGTTGCAGCGATTCGCAAATCAAGCCGGGCCAACGCGCTGCCATCTCAGCTTGAAACCGATTCACTCGCGCTGCCAACGTCGCATGCTGTAAAGCATCGACCTTGTAGTAGACGCAAAGCACGTCGGTCATGTGCACAGACGGAATCACTTCTTGCCAAGGCCGGGCCAGCGGTCCACCAGCGCGGTGTCGATGTCAAACAAATCCAGACAGCGGCCCACCGTGTGGTCAATCATGTCCATCACGCTTTGCGGCTTGGCATACAGCGCAGGCACCGGCGGCATGATGATCGCGCCGCTGTGGGTGACTTGGAGCATGGTCTGCAGGTGCCCCGCGTGGAGCGGTGTCTCGCGCAGCATGAGCACCAAGCGGCGGCGCTCCTTCAGCACCACGTCCGCTGCGCGCGTAAGCAGGTTGCTGGTGGTGCCCCAGGCCACTTCGGACATCGTGCGCACCGAGCATGGCGCAATCACCATGCCCATGGTTTTGAACGAGCCCGATGACACGGTGGCACCGATGTTGCGCACGTTGTGAACTTGGCTGGCCAGCGCCTCCACGTCGCTTGTGCTCATGTCGGTCTCAGCCGCCAAGGTGATGCGCGCCGACTCGGTCATCACCAAGTGCGTCTCGACGCCCGAGCCTTGCAGCGCTTGCAAGATGCGGATGCCGTAAATGGCACCCGAGGCGCCGCTGATGCCAACGATGAGGCGGCGCGGGGCGGGTGAAAGGGACGTGACGGGTTCGGCGTTGACTGATTTCATCACCTCATTTTCACGCGAAACCGCAGACCCCGTCAGCGGATCAACAGCGCCCGAAAGTCATTCACGTTGGTGCGCGTGGGGCCGGTGACGATGAGGTCACCCACGCTCGCAAGGAAGGCATGGGCGTCGTTGTTGTCGAGCAGCGCTTGAGGGTTGAGGCCTGCGGCTGCTGCGCGGATCAAGGAGTCGGGCGTGATCAGGCCGCCCGCGTTGTCTTCGACGCCGTCGATGCCGTCGGTGTCAACCGCCAAGGCATGGATGCCAGGTGCGCCTTGCAGGGCGATGGCCAGCGCCAGCAAATATTCGGCGTTGCGACCACCCCGACCGTTGCCGGTCACGGTCACTGTGGTCTCACCACCCGACAGCAGCAACCTGCCGTGACCGAAAGGGCTGAGCTTTTGTGCCGCGCTCATCTCGTGCGCCAGCACGGCGTGCATGCGCGCCACGTCGCGCGACTCGCCTTCGATGGCACCGCCCAAATTCACCACCTCCAAACCGAGTTGTTGCGCTTTGATGAGCGCAGCTTTCAAGGCCATGTCGGCAGTGGCGATGACCTGCACCGCGCGTGGCCCCATGCGGCCGGTGGCGGCTGCGACCGGCGGGCGTTCCAACACTCGCAACACCTGCGCGGGCACCTCGATGCGGTGTTTGCGCAGCACATCCAAGGCGTCTTGCGGAATGCTGGAGTCGGGCACGGTGGGGCCTGAAGCCACCACCGCCGGATCGTCGCCGGGCACATCGGAAATCACCAGCGTGTGCACGGCGGCGGCACCGCATGCCGCCGCCAAGCGGCCGCCTTTGATGGACGACAAGTGGCGTCGCACCATGTTCATGTCGCCGATGGGCGCGCCGCTGCGCAGCAGGGCTTTGTTGAGCTGGCGCAAGTCGTCCATGGTCAAACCGGGCGACGGCAAGGTGATGAGCGACGAGCCACCGCCCGACACCAAGGCCAGCACCAAATCGTCAGCCCCTGCCGTGTGCGCCAAGTCCAGCATGCGCTGCGCCGCAGCCGCTCCGGCCTGGTCGGGCACGGGGTGGCTGGACTCGACCACTTCGATGCGGGTGCACACATCACCATGTCCATAACGCGTGACCACCAAGCCCGATAGCGGGCCGTCCCAGACGGCCTCGACCGCGCGCGCCATGCGGGCCGATGCCTTGCCCGCGCCCACCACCAAGGTGCGGCCTTTGGGGCGCGGCGGCAAATAGGCGGCCACACAGTGCATGGGATCGACCGCCTTCAAAGCGGCGTCGAAAAGCGAGCGCAGCAAAAGGCGCTCAGGGGTGGTGTTTGCAGCGCTCTCAACTGGCATGTTCATTTCTTGCATCACTTCCGAAGGTCAAAGTTCGTGTGTTGGCATCGCGCTGGATTTTGGTCCGCAGCCCAAGCAATCAACGCCCGCCCGCCACATCCAGCAGCGCGCCGTTGGTGTAGCTGGCTTCCTCGGACAACAGCCACAGCACTGCGTTTGCAACTTCGTCGGCAGTGCCCAAACGGCGTGTCGGCAACAGCGCCGCCTGGCTCAGCGCCAGGTCGGCCATGCCGCTCAAGGCATGGATGTCGGTGTCGATGACGCCCGGGCGCACCGCGTTCACGCGTATCCCTTCAGCGGCCACTTCGCGGCCCAGCCCCAGGGTGAAGGTATCGATCGCGCCCTTGCTGGCGGCGTAGTCCACATAAACGTTGGGCGAGCCCAAACGCGCGGCGGCAGACGACATGTTGACGATGGCCCCGCCCTGCTTGCCGTTGCGCGTGGACAGGCGCTTGACCGCCTCGCGGGCGCACAAAAAAGTGCCGAACACATTGACCTCAAACAAGCGCTGCCAGCGCGCAAAGCTCATGTCCTCCAAGCGCGCGGCCACGTCCACCACACCGGCGTTGTTGACCAAACCGCCCAAGGGCGGAAGCTCGGCGTCGATGCGCGCAAACATGGCCATCACCTCAGCCTCGTTGCCCACGTCGGCTTGCAACGCAAGGGCAGGCACGCCAAATGCCAGCGCCGCTTGCGTCACCTTTTGCGCTGCCGCCGCGTTGCTGGCATAGTTGATTGCCACTGCATACCCACGCTGTGCGCACAGCAGCGCGGTGGCTGCGCCTATGCCTCGGCTGGCGCCGGTGATGAGGATGGTTTTCATTGCGCGATTGTCATGCGGGATTGCCGTGCGCTGCGTGTTCACCACAATTCAAAACCGACCCTGCCGCTGCTAAATTCACTGGCTGCTTGTCGCCACCCCTTTGACGGAGTTTTTCAATGAAACGCAGAGCCGCCCTGATCTCCTTGCCCTTGCTGGCCACCTCCCTGGCATGGCCGCGTCTCGGTGTTGCGCAAACCGCCGCGCAGGCCGTTGAAAAGCCCAAACTCACATTGGCTGTGGGCGGCAAAAACTTGCTGTACTACCTGCCACTCACCATTGCCGAAAGCTTGGGCTACTTCAAAGCCGAAGGTTTGGACGTGACGATTGCCGACTTCGCCGGCGGCTCGCGCGCGCTGCAAGCCATGATTGGCGGCAGCGCCGATGTGGTGTCGGGCGCGTTCGAGCACACCATCAACATGCAGCTCAAGGGCCAGCGCCTGCGCGCCTTTGTGTTGCAGGGCCGCGCGCCGCAAGTTGTCTTGGGCATCAACCCCAAAACCATGCCCAACTTCAAAACCGTGGCCGACCTGAAGGGCAAAAAATTGGGCGTGACTGCGCCCGGGTCCAGCACCAATGTGCTGGCAAACTTTGTGCTGGCCAAAGCCGGTTTGAAGCCGACTGACGTGTCCATCGTCGGCGTGGGTGCGGGCAGCGGCGCTGCAGCGGCCATGCGTTCCGGCCAAATCGACGCCATAAGCAACCTCGACCCTGTGATCACTTTGCTGGTGCGCTCCGGCGACATGAAAGTGGTGTCAGACACGCGCGTAGTGGCCGAGGCCGACAAGATTTTTGGCGGCCCCATGCCCGCAGGCTGCTTGTACGCGCCGCAAAGTTTCATCGACAAAAGCCCTGCCACCGTGCAGGCATTGACCAACGCCATCGTGCGCGCCAACAAATGGATTCAAGCGGCGGGCGCGGGCGACATCATCAAGGCTGTGCCCGAAAGCTATTTGCTCGGTGACCGCGCGGTTTACATCGACGCATTTTTGGCGGCCAAGGGCGCGTTGTCTGTCGACGGTCTCTTCCCCGAAGCCGGGCCCGAGACCGCGCGCCGGGCGCTGGCCAGCATCGACCCCGACATCGCCGCAGCCAAGATCGATTTGGCCGCGATTTACACCAACGATTTCGCCAAGAAAGCGAATGCCAAGTACCCCAAGGGCTGAGCTCGCTGTGAACGCACCCGCCAACGCACTAGAACTCAGCGACATCAGCTGCACCTTCGTCAGCAAAGACGACGCCACACAACGCTACACCGCCGTTCGCGACATCAATTTGACGGTGGGTGCAGGCGAGTTTGTCGCAGTGGTGGGCCCCACCGGCTGCGGCAAAAGCACGCTGTTGAATGTGGCCGCCGGTTTGTTGGCACCCAGCACGGGCAGCGTGAAGGTGTTCGGTGAACCGCTCAGCGGCATCAACGCCCGCGCAGGTTACATGTTCCAAGCCGAAAGCCTGATGCCGTGGCGCACCGCCGCGCAAAACGTAATGGCCGGTTTGGAGTTTCGCGGCGTGACTGATGCCGCGGCGCAAGCGCAAGACTGGCTCAAGCGCGTGGGCCTGGGCGGCTTCGGCGAAGGATCTCTCTTTCAGGCGTACGTACGAGCTGAGGCGACACCGAAGGATCTCTCTTTCAGGCGTACGTACGAGCTAACTGGGAGATCCTTCGGTGTCGCCTTAGTGCTCCGTTTCATA
>JANPNT010000455.1:0-5905 GCA_031427655.1 Burkholderiales bacterium | reverse complement strand
TCAGGCCAGCGCAGCTCACGCAACGCGCTTGTGGGCGCGCGATGCCGAGCAAATCAACGCAATGCAAGCGAGCGGTTTCAATCACCGCTACCTACCAAATGCAGCCTTGCCGTCTGGCCTGCAACTCACAGACAACTTCGCGCAAGCGGTGGCACATGCCGATGGCGGCTTGATCGTCATCGCCACGCCGATGGCGGGTTTGGCGGAGATGCTGCAACGTCTGAACTCCGCGGTGAATTCCAGCACTGGCGTGCTGTGGTTGTGCAAAGGTTTCCAAGAAAAAACCGGCCAACTGGGCCATGAAATTGCTCGCGACGCAGCGCCTCATTTGAGTCGCGTCGGCGTGCTCTCGGGCCCCAGCTTTGCAGCCGAGGTGGCACGCAAGCAGCCCACCGCCCTGGTCGCGGCCAGCACCGATTTGTCATTGACCGAGGACGCCGTGTCAGCCCTGCACAGCGACAGCCTGCGCATCTACACCTCGACCGACGCCGTGGGTGTGGAAGTGGGTGGCGCGGTAAAAAACGTGCTGGCCATCGCCACTGGTTTGGCCGACGGCATGGCGCTGGGCATGAACGCGCGCGCCGCGCTAATCACGCGCGGCTTGACCGAAATGACGCGTTTGGGCGTGGCCTTGGGTGCGCGCGCCGAAACCTTCATGGGCTTGAGCGGCTTGGGCGATTTGGTGCTCACCGCCACCGGCGATTTGTCGCGCAATCGCCAAGTGGGCCTGCGCTTGGCGCAAGGCCTTCCGCTGACGCAAATCTTGGCGGATTTGGGGCACGTGGCCGAGGGCGTGCGCAGCGCGCAGGTGGTGTTGAGCCGCGCTCAAAGCGTGCAGGCAGAGATGCCCATCACCGCCGCCGTGGTCAGCGTTTTGAACGGTGAATTGACACCTTCACGAGCCTTGGAAAACTTGATGACTCGCGACGCGCGCGCAGAGGCCTGAAAGCTCAAACAGCGCCTTCGTAATCGCACTGTCGCCAGGCTTCAAAAACGGCGACAGCCACGGCGTTGCTGAGATTCAAACTGCGCTGACCCGGTCGCAGCGGCAGCCGCACACGCTGCCCATTGGGAATGCTGTTGCGAAGCGCCTCAGGCAAGCCTGCGGTCTCTGAACCAAAAACCAGCCAATCGCCCGACTGCCATTGAATTTGCGCATTCCCGCCGCTGCCGCGCGTGGTGAAAGCAAACAATCGCGACGCATTGGGCATCGCGGTTTGCAAAAAGGCTTCCCACGAAGCGTGGCGCAGCACTCGTGCATGCTCGTGATAGTCCAAACCGGCGCGCTGTAAGAGCCTGTCGTCCATCGAAAAACCCAGCGGTTCGATCAAATGCAAAGCGCAGCCGGTGTTGGCCGCCAAGCGAATGACGTTGCCGGTGTTGGGCGGGATTTCAGGGTGAACGAGAACAATGTTGAACATGCTGCGGGTATTTTGCGGTGCGACTTGAATCGGTTCTATTCGCCCGGACGCGGCGTGCGCGCGATCACCCAAAAATGCACTTCGGCGGCACCGGCTTGTCGCAGCACGGCAGCGATTTCATTCGCCGTGGCGGCGGTGGTCATCACGTCATCGATCACGGTGATGCACTTGTCGCGCACCTCGTGCAAACGTGTGGGTTCCACCGCAAACGCGCCACGCACATTGGCAGCCCGGCGCGCTGGTGGAAATGCCAGCTGATGCGGCGTGTCTATGACGCGCAGCAGCAAGCGCGCATCGGCCTTTGCTTGCAATTGACGCCCTGCGCGCCGAGCCAGCTCCCATGCCTGGTTGAAGCCGCGTTCGCGCAAACGCTGCGCGCTCAGCGGAACCGGCAGCAAGCAATCTGGCGGCGCATGCTCGCTGGCGCGATGGGTTTGCACCATCAAGTCGGCGAAGGCGCTGGACAAGTCCAACGCTGAGTTGAACTTGAAGCGGGCGATGAGCTGATCCCACGGGTGACCGTAGTCGACGCTGGCCAAGGCCGAGTCGAAAGTCGGCGGATTTTTGATGCACGCGCCGCAGACGGTCACGCCCTCAGGCACTCGCAAAGCGCAGCTTCGGCAACGCCACGCAGGCGCGGCAAAGCGGCTCAGGCAGGGGCTGCAAATACGGCCCCGGCTCCACGAAAAACAAACCGCGCACTGGCCGGGCACCGAGTCGGCGCAGGCGCGCCAAGCTTTGGAGAGAGGTTGCAAGAACACCGCGTCAATATACTTCCCGGCATGCCTGAACTCTTGACCCAACGCCCTCGCCACATCGATGAAGTGGCCGTCGAACGGGCACTGAAAAGGTTGGCAATACAGCCCATGGCACCCTGGTTGCATCAAGAGGTGGCGCGCCGCATGGCCGAGCGTTTGGCCATCATCAAGCTGCAACCCGAACGCGTGGTGGACTGGTGGTCGTTCACCGGTGCCGGGGCCGGCGTGTTGGCGACGGCGTACCCCAAAGCGCAGCGCATCGAGGTGGAGCCGACCGCTGCCTTGTTGCTGCGAACCGAGCAAGCTCATGCGAAGCCTTGGTGGTCGCTTAAGCGCAGGCCCGCCGACCGCGCAACCGTGGTCGCCGACGCCGACTTTGAAGCCGCACTAACCGAGCCCGCCCAATTGGTATGGGCCAACATGATGTTGCACGCCGTCGCCGATCCGCCCGCCTTGCTCAAGCGCTGGCAGAACGCCATCGCCGCTGACGGCTTCGTGATGTTTTCTTGCCTCGGCCCGGACACTCTGCGTGAACTCAGCGGCCTTTACCGACGCTTGGGCTGGCCTTCGCCCGCCATGAACTTCGTGGACATGCATGACCTGGGCGACATGCTGGTGCGCGCGGGTTTCGCAGACCCGGTCATGGACCAGGAAACACTGAAGCTGAGCTGGGCCGATGCGCCTTCCTTGCTGGCCGAGCTCCGCACTTTGGGCGGCAACGCCTCGCCCGACCGCATGTCGGGGCTGCGCACCCCGCGGTGGAAGGCGCGCTTAGAGGGAGAATTGGCGAGCCTGAAGGGCGCGGACGGTCGCCTTTACTTGAGCTTCGAGATCGCCTACGGCCACGCTTTCAAAGCGGCGCCCAAGGCCGCGCCTGCTGCGCAAACCGAGGTGTCGCTGGACACCATGCGCAGCCTGGTTCGCGCTGGCAGCAAGCACACCTAGGGTTTTTGTGTCCTGCGCTAAACTTAAGTTTGTTGGTAGCGCGGTCTGAACATCGTCCGTCAAGCGTGGATTCCGGTGATTTCCGGCTGCCACTGAACCGCCATCATGAAGACACACTTCGCATTATCTGAGCGCCCATTGCATGTCGGCCATCACGCCTCTACCCGCCAGCAAATTTCGCTTTGGACACGAGTCTGGGGTGGGCCCGTCGGATTGGTCGGTGGAATGGACTTTGAAACGCAACTGCTCGTTGGCACCACGTCAGCTTTTGATGTTCTATTTGCTGCTGTGCGTGATGTCGTTGTCGGTGGCCTCTTTTTGGTGGTGGTTCGGTGCACCGATGGTGATGCCTTTCGCTTGGTTGGAGTTGCTCGCGGTGGGCATTGCGTTGCTGGTTTATGCGCGCCATGCCACCGACCTTGAACACATTGCGCTGCGCCACGGCTGTTTGACGGTGGAGCATGCGTCGGGCAACCGGCGCGAGCGGGTCGAGTTTCAGCCTGCTTGGGTTCGTGTTGAGCCAGAAACCGGCGACAGTTCGTTGATTGAGTTGTCAGGCCAAGGCCGAAAAATTGCAGTGGGCCGATTTGTGAGGCCTGAAATGAGACGCCAATTGGCGCGCGAGCTGCGCGTGGCACTGAGCTTGTCGCATGGCCAAACTGCCCCAGCTGTTTTATAGCTCTGTTGAAAAAACGAATTTGAAAACTGAACTGACCATGATGAAGCAATCAATTTGGACTCAGGCCAGCCAATGCTTTTTGGCAGCCGTCGCCACCGTGGCAACTCAAGCCGCGATGGCCACGCAATGGTCAAATTCGGTCAAAGATTTGCCGGGCGGCCCGGCCGTTCGACAACTCGACCTCCACCCCGCCGTGACGCAGATCACCGCCGACCAGCGATGGCTGCACTACCTCATGCTAGTGATTTGCGCCTTGATCTTCATCGCCGTTTTCGGAGTGATGTTCTATTCCATCTTCAAGCACCGCAAGAGCAAGGGTGCCAAGTCGGCCAACTTCCATGAAAGCACCACGGTCGAGATCATTTGGACCATCGTGCCGTTTGTTATCGTGATCTTGATGGCGCTGCCTGCCACCAAGGTGGTTGTGGCGATGAAAGACACTGGCTCGGCGGACATCACTATCAAAACCACCGGCATGCAATGGAAATGGGGCTATGACTACCTCATCGGCGAAGGCAAGGGCATTGGTTTTGTGTCCACCATCGACGCCGCACAGCGCGCCATGTCCGACGCCGGCAAGCCTGAAGGTGACGACTACTTGCTAAAGGTCGACAACCCGATGGTGGTGCCGGTGGACAAGAAAATCCGCATCATCACCACCGCCAACGACGTGATCCATGCGTTTTATGTGCCTTCACTTGGCATCCAGCAAAGCGCGATTCCTGGCTTTGTGCGTGACACCTGGTTCCGCGCCGAAAAAATCGGCACTTATTACGGCCAATGTTCGCAGCTGTGCGGCAAAGAGCACTCCTACATGCCCATCCAAGTAAAGGTGGTCTCACAGGCCGACTACGCGCTGTGGGTGGAAGGCAAGACCAAAGAAATGGCCGCCTTGGCTGACGACCCGAACAAAGTTTGGCAATTGGCCGACCTGACCGCCCGCGGCGAGAAGGTCTATAACGCCAACTGCGCTGCCTGCCACATGCCGACTGGCAAAGGCGCTGGACCAATCAAAGCGCTGGACGGTGCTGCAGTGGTGCTGGACGCAGACAAGTCCAAGCAAATCATGGTGCTTCTGAAAGGTCAGAATAACGGAGCCATGCCAGCCTGGAAACAGCTCAGCGACACCGAGTTGGCAGCCGTCATCACCTTCACGAAAAACCACTGGTCGAACCAGACCGGCCAAGCGGTGCAACCTGCTGAGGTGATGGCGGCGCGCAAATAAGCGTTTTGCCCGACTTCACCAACATCACCAGTCAAGACAGAAGCCCAAAGGACACAACATGAGTGCAGTACTCGACAACCACGCTGGTCACGGCCACGGCCCGCAAGATCACTCACACGACCACGAGCATCACGGTGCCCCTGCTGGATGGCGTCGCTGGTTGTACGCTACCAACCACAAAGACATCGGCACGATGTACTTGTTGTTCGCATTCACCATGCTCATCATTGGTGGCATCTTGGCGCTGATCATTCGCGCAGAATTGTTTCAGCCGGGCCTGCAGTTTGTAAACCCGCAGTTGTTTAATCAACTCACCACGATGCACGGGCTCATCATGGTTTTCGGTGCCATCATGCCGGCCTTCGTGGGCTTTGCAAACTGGATGATTCCGCTGCAAATTGGCGCGGCCGACATGGCCTTTGCCCGCATGAACAACCTCAGCTTCTGGCTGATGATTCCGGCGGCCGTGATGTTGACCAGTTCTTTTGCGATGCCGGGCGGCGCACCGGCTGCCGGCTGGACTTTGTACGCGCCGCTGACGCTGCAAATGGGCCCGTCTATGGACGTAGCGATTTTTGCACTGCACATCTTGGGTGCCAGCTCCATCATGGGCTCCATCAACATCATCGTCACCGTGCTCAACATGCGCGCGCCCGGCATGACCTTGATGAAAATGCCGCTGTTTTGCTGGACTTGGCTGATTACCGCCTATTTGCTGATCGCCGTGATGCCCGTCTTGGCTGGCGCCATCACCATGACACTGACCGACCGCCACTTCGGCACCAGCTTCTTCAACCCCGCCGGTGGTGGTGACCCGGTGATGTACCAGCACATCTTCTGGTTCTTCGGCCACCCCGAGGTCTACATCATGATCTTG
>JANPNT010000454.1:0-5335 GCA_031427655.1 Burkholderiales bacterium | reverse complement strand
AGCGCTTTCATGACCAAGAACGGCGTGGACGGTGCCAAGTTTGTGGATGTGATGAATTCCTTTTCGATGCAAACCAAAGTGCTCAAGTCCCGGCAAATTGCCGAAGCCTTCAAGCTCGACGGCGTGCCTGCTTTGGGCATTCAGGGCCAATTTTTGACGTCCGGCAGCATCGCCGGAACGCCGGAACGTGCGCTGATGGTGGCTGACAGCTTGATCCAGCGTTCGCGCAAAGCGTGATGCGCTGATTCATGCGCTGAATGATTCGCTGGCGCAGCAGTTTCCTGTGCGTGACTGCACCGAGGGCACGATGACTTGCAGATAGAATGCAATGCAAGTTTCGTGCCCTTATGACCTTCACTCTTCTTACCCCCACTTTCAAGTTCGTCGCCGCATTGGCCGGTGTCGCGCTGGCTTTGTCGGCGACCGCCGTTCTCGCTGAAAAAGCCGACCGCGCCAAGCCGTTGAATGTCGAGGCTGACCAGCCCAGCAACCTCGATTTACAGAAAAAGGTCGTGGTGTTCAACGGCAACGTCGTCATCACCAAAGGCACATTGGTGATCCGTGCGTCCAAAGTCGAAGTTCGGGAAACGCCCGACGGCTACCAGGCCGCCACCGCCACTGGCAGCGCAGCCAAGCCCGCCACCTTTCGGCAAAAGCGCGACGGCGTGGACGAGTACATCGAAGGCCAAGCCGAGCGCTTGGAATACGACAGCAAGGCCGACACCGTGCGCTTCGTTAACGCCGCCGTCGTGCGGCGTTTGCGCGGCACGGCGGTGGCCGATGAGATCACCGGCAGCGTTGTCAGCTACGACGCCAGCACCGAAGTGTTCAGTGTGTCAGGCGGCGCTCCCAACGCCAACGGCACAGGCGGGCGGGTGCGCGCGGTGCTCACGCCGCGCGAAGGCACGGCGGCGGCTGCAGAAGCGGCCGCTCAAACAGCAAACCCACCGATTACGCCTGCGACGCCATCCGGTACCTTGCCCGGAAGCAAACGTTGACCGCTGCGCCCGCTGAGTCAGCGCTGCTCTCCGCGACTTCCCCTGCGCACTCCACCAACCGCGCGGGTTCGTTGACTGGCTCCTTGACTGCGGTCGGCCTGCAAAAAAGTTACGGCGCTCGCAAGGTCGTGAAAGACGTGCACTTGTCGGTCAACGCGGGCGAAGTGGTCGGCTTGCTGGGCCCCAACGGCGCGGGCAAAACCACCAGTTTTTACATGATCGTGGGCTTGGTGCGGGCCGACGCCGGTGAGATCACCATCGAAGGCCAGCGCGTCGAGCGCATGCCGATCCACCGTCGTTCGCGCTTGGGCTTGTCTTACTTGCCGCAGGAAGCGTCGATCTTTCGGCGGCTCACGGTCGAGGAAAACATTCGCGCGGTGTTGGAGCTTCAACAAGATGACAACGGACGCGGCTTGGGCGCAGACGCGATCGATACTTTGCTGAACGGCCTGCTGCGCGACTTGAGCATCGACAAGCTGCGCGACTCGCCCGCACCGGCACTGTCAGGCGGCGAGCGCAGACGCGTGGAGATTGCGCGCGCCCTGGCCACGCAGCCGCGTTTCATCTTGCTAGACGAGCCGTTTGCGGGCGTCGATCCGATTGCCGTGATCGAGATTCAACGCATCATCGGCTTCCTGAAAAGTCGCGGCATTGGCGTGCTGATCACCGACCACAACGTGCGCGAAACCTTGGGCATTTGCGACCGCGCTTACATCATCAGCGAGGGCCGCGTGCTGGCCGAAGGCACGCCGGGCGAAATCGTTGAGAACACCGACGTGCGCAAGGTCTATCTCGGCGAACACTTTCGGATGTGACCTGGAATGACAGGCATGAAACAAGGGCTCCAGGTGCGGATGTCGCAGCACCTGGCCCTCACCCCTCAATTGCAGCAATCGATACGTTTGCTGCAACTCTCGACCTTGGAGCTGCATCAAGAAGTTGAGCAAATGCTCGACGCCAACCCGTTTTTAGAAACCGAAGACGACAACGGTCAGGTTTATGAGCCCATGACTGAGCGCACCAGCGCGCTAGAGCGTGTGGCCGAGCGCGAGACCGAACGCGCGTCTGAGACCACGTCTGATTCGTCCAGTGAAGCGGCGGCAGAACCCGCAGGCTTGGACAACTCCGATTTCGGCACCACCGAGCGCGACGACTGGGAAAACGGCACCGAGCGCGAAGACTTCGACGGCATTCGCGAGCTGCCCAGCGCAGCCGGCAGCAGTGGCTCTAACGACAATGACAGCGAAGACTTCGAGTCACGCGACCGCAACCCGATTGCCGCCAGTTTGCAAGATCACCTGCGCGGCCAACTTCTCGGCATGCGCTTGTCGGTGGCCGATGCGGGCGCGCTCGACATCCTCATCGATTCACTCAACGACGACGGCTATTTGGCCGACACACTGGAAGCCATTGCGGCCGAACTGGTGGACGACGAAGGCGAGCGCGAAGAGTTGCTAGAGCACCTGAACTGCGCCTTGAAATGGCTGCAAGCCATGGAGCCGCTGGGCGTGGGGGCACGCAATTTGGGTGAGTGTTTGACGCTGCAACTGCGCGCTTTGGCGCGCAGCGAAGCGCAGATGATTGCCATCATGATTTGCAAGCAGCACTTGGAATTGCTGGCCAAGCGCGATCTGAAAAAACTCATGGCCGCGACCGGTGCCGATGAAGACCTCATCAAGCAAGCGCAGGTGCTCATCAAAGCCACCGAGCCCAAGCCGGGCAGGCCGTTTTCCAAGGCCGAAGCCCTCATCGTCGTGCCCGATGTGATTGTTCAAAAGGCAGGGCGCGGCTGGAAGGTGGTGCTCAACCCCGAAGTGATGCCCAAGCTGCGCATCAACGATTTGTATGCGCAGGCCATACGCCAAGGGCGCGGTTCAGCCACCGCGTCAGGCGCGGGCTTGACGGGTCGCCTGCAAGAAGCCCGCTGGTTCATGAAGAACATACAACAGCGCTTCGACACCATTCAGCGAGTCTCGCAAGCCATCGTCGAGCGTCAGAAAAGTTTTTTCACGCACGGTGCCATCGCCATGAAGCCGCTGGTGCTGCGCGAAATTGCCGATGAATTGGGGCTGCACGAGTCGACCATTTCGCGCGTGACCACCGCCAAATACATGTCCACAATTTTTGGCACCTTCGAGCTGAAGTATTTCTTTGGCTCGTCGTTGAACACCGAAGCGGGCGGAAACGCGTCGAGCACCGCCGTGCGCGCGCTCATCAAACAATTGGTCGCGGCCGAAGACGAGGCGCAACCGCTGTCAGACAGCCAGATCAGCCTGATGCTGGCAGAGCAAGGTATTCAAGTGGCGCGCCGCACGGTGGCCAAATACCGCGAAGCCTTGCGCATCGCGCCCGCCAATTTGCGCCGCGCGATGTGACTGCGTGCCCTGCCTAAAGAGCCTATGACCGCCCCTTTATTTTTGCCTTGCGCCGCAGGTGTGGAAGCCCTGCTTTCCACCGAACTGCAACGCCTGTTGCCGGGTGTGCACATCCACACCCAACGCGGCGGTGTGGCGCTGGACGGCGACCCCATCCACGTGATGACGCTCAACCTCGAATGCCGTTTGGCGCAGCGCGTGTTGGTGGAAGTAGGCGAGGCGGCGTACCGCGACGAGACCGACATCTACCTGATGGCGAAGACTGTGGACTGGACGCAGTGGATCACGCCGCAGCACACGCTGCGCGTGGACACCACGTCGCACCGCAGCCCGTTGCGCAGCTTGAACTTTGCTGCCCTGCGCGTGAAAGACGCGGTCTGCGACACGCTGCGTGAAGCCACCGGCGAACGCCCCAGTGTCGACACACAAAACCCTGATTTGCACCTGGTGCTGCACCTCAGTGCCGACCGCGCCGTGCTCTACGTGGACACCTCGGGCGAGTCGCTGTTCAAGCGCGGCTGGCGCGAAGACAAAGGCGACGCGCCGCTGAAAGAAACCTTGGCCGCGGCGATGCTGGCCGCCGCCGATTGGCAAGGCACGGCCGATCACGGTGGCGCATTGCACGACCCGGTGTGCGGCTCGGGCACGGTGGCAATCGAAGCCGCGCAAATTGCCTGCGGTATTGCGCCGGGCTTGCTGCGCCGTTTTGCGTTCGAGCGCTTGCTGCCGTTTGCCAGCGCTGAGAGGCGTGCCGATTGGCAGCGTTTGAAAAGCCATGCGCAGTCACGCATCCACTCCAGCGCAGTGCCCATCTTCGCCAGCGATGTGTCCTTTCGCATGGTGGACTTCGCGCGTCGCAACGCCGAGCGCGCGGGCGTGCTGGACAGCATCGTCTTTAACGGCGGCGACGCCTTGGAGCGTGGCGCGCCTGCCTTGCCCGACGGCATGCCGGGCACCTTGATGCTGAACCCACCGTATGGCGAGCGCATTGAGGTCAGCGGCAAGGCGGGTGCGGGTGCGGGCGCGGGCTTTTATCCGCGTCAAATCGAAAACCGGGGGATCGATAACAAAGCCGCCCCAACCGATTTCTTCGCGCGTTTGGCCGCTCATTGGAAGCGCGCCTACACCTCGCACGCAGCAGGCTGGACGGCCTACATCCTCAGCCCCGACATGAAGTTGCCAACAGCGATGCGCTTGAAAGAAGCGCGCCGCGTGCCGATGTGGAACGGGCCGATCGAGTGCCGCTTGTTCCGCTTTGATTTGGTGGCGGGCTCGATGCGCCAATCGGCCATTGAGCCACCTGCCGTCAAGTAATTACTTCTGGCCGAACTGCGCCAAGATCGAACCGATGTCCCCCAGGCCGCCCGATGGCGCTTGGCCGTTCGGGGTGAGGTGGTTCACCACTTCCGGCAGCATTTGCGACAACTGACCTGCCGCCTCGCTTTGTGACACACCGAGCTGGCTGGCGATTTGGTTCAGCATGTCGGAGCCAAACACATTGCTGAGCTGGTCGCTTGAGATCGGCATGTTCTGCCCGTTGCCCACCCAAGACGCCGCCACGTCGCCCAAGCCGCCTTGTTGGAACTTGCTGATCAAGTCACCCAAACCACCGCCCGCGCCTTGGTTGCCACCGGCCTTGTTGGCCACCATGCCCAGCACGATGTTCAGCAGTGCGCTTTGCCCGCCGCCTGCGGCACCACCGCCCAGCAGGCTGCCCAGAACGCCACCCAAACCGCCCATGCCACCAGCTTGGTTGCCACCACCCATGGCACCACCGGCGACCGCACCAATCACTGAGTCAAGTAGGCCCATGTTTGTCTCCAAATAGTTAACGAAACGTTAAAAAGCAGCGCGATTCTGAGTGCTGCGCCGCCTCATGGCAAGCCAAGTCAAGGCCACGGCGGTGAAGCTTACCGGTACCAGCGAGCCGACGTTAAGCCACGTCCAGCCCTGCGTGGTGAT
>JANPNT010000453.1:0-1652 GCA_031427655.1 Burkholderiales bacterium | reverse complement strand
GAATCGATCAGGCGTTCCCACAGCAGCTTGAGCAGCGTGGCGACCAAGGCATTGCGCAGCACGGTGAAGGCGAAGTCGCCGTCTTTCGGGCCGCCCGGCAACTCGGCCATGGTGACGTTGAAAAAGTCGCTTTCGTCACGCAAAAACGCGAGCTGGTCTTCGTCTAATTTTTGAGCCGATGTCTGAGCCGATGTCTGATCCGATGTCTGACCCAACAGCTCACCGGCATGGGTGAGCAGTGCGCGCGCCTGGCCCACCAAATCCAGCGCCATGTTGGTCACGGCAATATCTTCTTCCAGCGCCGGCCCGTGGCCACACCACTCCGCCAAACGCTGGCCCAAGATCAGGCAGGTGTCGCCGATGCGCAGCAGGTATTGCACGTCGGGCGTGCGTTGAATTTGCACTGATGTCGTCATCACATATGGTCTACAGATGCAGGCAGTGTGTAGAAGGTCGGGTGGCGGTAAACCTTGTCTTCCATCGGGTCGAAGTACATGTCTTTGTCGCCGGGGTCGCTGGCCACGATGTGGGCTGACGGCACCGCCCAAATGCTGCTGCCTTCTTGACGGCGGGTGTACACATCGCGTGCCAATTGGATGGCCATCTTGGCGTCGGCGGCATGCAGGCTGCCGCAGTGTTTGTGGTCCAAACCCGCCTTAGTGCGGACGAAAATTTCCCACAGCGGCCATTCTTTTTCAGAGCGCGTTTCAGCAGCTGACGTGTTCATGCGGCTTGCCTTTCCACACTCAACTTCACGGCCTGCTTTTTCGCGTGCGCGAGTGCGGCTTCACGCACCCAAGCGCCGTCGTCCCACGCCTTCACGCGCGCGGCCAGGCGCTCGCGGTTGCACGGCCCGTCACCACCGACAACTTGGAAAAATTCACTCCAATCGATGGCACCGAAGTCATGCGACTGGCGTTCTTCGTTCCACTTCAAATCAGGGTCCGGCAAAGTCACGCCCAGCGCTCGGGCTTGGTCGACCGCCGCGTCGATGAACTTCTGACGCAAGGTGTCGTTCGACACGCGCTTGATGCCCCAGCGCATCGACTGCTCCGAGTTGGGCGACTGATCGTCGGGCGGGCCAAACATCATGACGGCTGGCCACCACCAGCGGTTCACCGCGTCTTGCACCATGGCTTTTTGCGCTTCGGTGCCGCCGCGCATCATGGTGAGAAGCGCATCAAAACCTTGGCGCTGGTGGAAGCTTTCTTCGCGGCAAATGCGCACCATGGCGCGCGCATACGGCGCGTAAGAGCAGCGGCAAATCGGCACTTGGTTCATGATCGCCGCACCGTCCACCAACCAGCCCACAGTGCCAATGTCGGCCCAGGTCAAGGTGGGGTAATTGAAGATGGAGCTGTACTTGGCTTTGCCGCTGTGCAGAGCGTCAAACATCTCGTCGCGAGATGTGCCCAGGGTTTCGGCGGCCGAGTATAAATACAAACCGTGACCGGCTTCGTCTTGCACCTTGGCCAACAGAATGGCCTTGCGTTTGAGCGTGGGCGCGCGGCTGATCCAGTTGCCTTCGGGCAGCATGCCAACAATTTCAGAGTGCGCATGCTGGCTGATCTGGCGCACCAAAGTTTTGCGGTAATGCTCGGGCATCCAGTCTTTGGCTTCAATGAATTGGCCGTCGTCGATGCGCGCATCGA
>JANPNT010000452.1:0-3933 GCA_031427655.1 Burkholderiales bacterium | reverse complement strand
GATATTGTGCGCTGCAGCATTTTAAAGTGCAGTTGCTTACAGACGCGCCGACCCGATTGGGGTCATTCCCCAAAATCAAACGCCGTCGTTTGCTTATCGGCATCTGGGCCGAATTACTTCACTTCCGTTGTCACTGACCCTGCGGCACGCTAAATCTCGCCGCATCAGTTAGGCTTCGTCGCTGTTTTTTGCTGGGATGTGCGATGGCCGACCTGAATCAAATTTCTTTGGTAGACGATGCCGCTCCTGACGCTGAGGGCGTGTTTGTCAGCTATCCCGATTCGCCTTTTCAGTTGTTTCAGCCCTATCCACCGGCCGGTGACCAGCCCACCGCCATTGCGCAGTTGGTCGAAGGCGTCAACGACGGCTTAACCTACCAAACCCTTCTGGGAGTGACCGGTTCGGGCAAGACTTTCACCATGGCCAATGTGATCGCGCAGCTCGGCCGCCCGGCCATTATTTTTGCACCCAACAAAACCTTGGCCGCCCAGCTGTACAGCGAGTTCCGCGAGTTCTTTCCCAAAAACGCGGTGGAGTACTTCGTCAGTTACTACGACTACTACCAACCTGAAGCCTACGTGCCGCAGCGCGATTTGTTCATCGAGAAAGACAGCTCTATCAACGAGCACATTGAACAAATGCGTCTCAGCGCCACCAAAAGCCTGTTGGAGCGGCGCGACGTGGTGATCGTGGCCAGCGTGTCGGCCATCTACGGCATCGGCGAGCCCGAGTCGTACCACCAAATGGTGATGACGATGCGCGTGAAAGACAAGCTCGGCCAGCGCGACATGATTGCTCAATTGATACGCATGCAGTACAAGCGCAACGATGTTGATTTTTCGCGCGGTAGTTTTCGGGTGCGCGGCGACACCATCGACATTTTTCCTGCCGAACACTCTGAGCTGGCGCTGCGCGTCGAGCTGTTCGACGACGAGATCGAAACCATGCAGCTTTTCGACCCGTTGACCGGTCGAATTCGCCAAAAAATTCCGCGCTTCACGGTTTACCCCAGCAGCCATTACGTGACCCCGCGCGACCGGGTGGTCAGCGCCATCGATACCATCAAGGAAGAACTGCGCACGCGTACCGCCGAATTGGTGGGCATGGGCAAATTGGTGGAAGCGCAGCGCCTGGAACAGCGAACGCGCTTCGACTTGGAAATGCTCCAAGAAATTGGTCACTGCAAAGGCATTGAAAACTACACCCGCCATTTGTCAGGCGCCGCACCCGGCCAGCCGCCGTCCACCTTGGTTGACTATTTGCCCAAGGACGCGCTGATGTTTTTAGACGAAAGCCACGTGCTGATTGGCCAATTTGGTGGCATGTACAACGGCGACCGAGCGCGCAAAACCACGCTGGTCGAGTACGGCTTTCGCTTGCCCAGCGCGCTGGACAACCGGCCGCTGAAGTTTGATGAGTTCGAAGGAAAAATGCGTCAGGCGATGTTCATCTCGGCCACGCCTGCTGCCTATGAGAAAGAGCACGCGGGCCAAGTTGTCGAGCAACTCGTGCGGCCCACGGGCTTGGTGGACCCGATCATCGAGGTGCGTCCCGCCACGCAGCAAGTGGACGACGTGCTGCAAGAAATTCGCATTCGGGTGGACATCAACGAGCGCGTGCTCATCACCACGTTGACCAAGCGCATGGCTGAGCAGTTGACCGATTACCTGTCAGACAACGGCGTGAAGGTGCGCTACTTGCACAGCGATGTTGAGACCGTGGAGCGCGTTGAAATTTTGCGTGACCTGCGTTTGGGCACCTTTGATGTGCTGGTGGGCATCAACTTGTTGCGTGAGGGTTTGGACATTCCCGAGGTGTCGCTGGTGGCGATATTGGACGCCGACAAGGAAGGCTTTTTACGGTCTGAACGCAGCTTGATCCAAACCATCGGCCGCGCTGCGCGCAACATCAACGGCAAAGCTATCTTGTACGGCGACAAAGTGACCGAATCGATGCGCAAAGCCATTGACGAGACCGAACGCCGCCGCGCCAAACAAGTAGCGCACAACCTGGCTGAAGGCATCACGCCGCGCAGCATCAAGAAGCACATTAAAGAATTGATCGACGGCGTCTATTCGGAGAAGTCGGGCAAAGACGACCTGAAAGCCGCGCAGTTTTCTGCCGAGGTCGAAGCCATGTCAGAAAAAGACCTGGGCAAGCGCATCAAGCTGCTGGAGAAGCAAATGCTCGACCACGCGCGCAACCTCGAATTCGAAAAAGCCGCGCGCGTGCGAGACCAGTTGGCCCTGCTTCGCGAGCAAGCTTTTGGTGCGCCAGGCACCGACAACATCATTCCGCTGACGGCGTGACCCGTCTAGGTTTCGTCCACGACAAATTTCCGTGCGGCGCGCGGAACTTCCGCGCGCAAAGCCGACCAAATCAGTGGGTTTCCTCTATACTCGACCGCGATAGTCGGAATTAACGGATTTCGCTCAGTTCCGGCCGCGGCCGAGAGGTAGAAACCACTGTCCGTCGTCTTACAGCTCAAAATGAGCAACAGGAGAATTTCATGCGTTTGACCACCAAAGGGCGTTTCGCCGTTACAGCCATGATCGATTTGGCACTGCGTGAAAACACAGGCCCGGTGGCTTTGGCCGCCATCAGCGGTCGCCAGCAAATATCCTTGTCCTACCTGGAGCAGTTGTTTGGCAAGCTGCGCAGACATGAGTTGGTGGAAAGCACTCGCGGCCCCGGCGGAGGTTATTCGTTGGGTCGCAAGTCGGAAGAAATCACCGTGGCTGACATCATCGTCGCGGTTGACGAGCCAATCGATGCCACCGGTTGCGGCGGCAAAGAAAACTGCATGGGCGACGAAACCGGCAAGTGCATGACCCACGATTTGTGGACCGCACTGAACACCAAAATGATCGAGTACCTCAACTCGATTTCACTGCGCAAATTGGTCGAAGACCAACTGGCGCGCGGCGTCTCCATAGGCGACCAGCCGGTGAAACGCGCCATCTCAACCCAGCCGGTGGTAAAGCCCATCAAGATCACCGCGCCGAATTCGGTGTTTGCGTTTGGCGCAGCTTTTTCAAAGTAGGTCCAACGGAAATTTCATGAAGATTCCACGGAAATCTCACGATTTGACCCTGCTGCGATGTGAATTCGCAGCACTGAGCAAACTCTCATAATGAACAGTACCCCGCACTTCCCCACCTACCTCGACTACGCCTCGACCAACCCTGTGGATCAACGCGTTGTCGACGCGATGATTCCCTGGTTGCGCGAGCATTTCGGCAACCCTGCCTCACGCAGCCACGCGTGGGGTTGGGAGGCCGAAGCGATTGTGGAGAAATCACGCGAGCAGGTGGCCGCGCTCATCAACGCCGACCCGCGCGAAATTGTCTGGACGTCGGGTGCCACCGAGTCCATCAACTTGGCACTAAAAGGCGCGGCGCAGTTTTACAAGACGCGCGGCAAACACATCATCACGCTAAAGACCGAACACAAGGCCGTGCTCGACAGCGTGCGCGAGTTGGAGCGGCAAGGTTTCGACGCCACTTACCTGGACGTGGAAGAAGACGGTTTGGTCGATTTCGACAAGCTGCAAGCCGCCATTCGGCCCGATACGATTCTGATTTCAGTGCTGTTCGTGAACAACGAAATTGGTGTGATTCAAGATATCGCCGCCATCGGCAAAATGTGCCGCGAGCGCGGCATTATTTTTCACGTTGACGCGGCCCAAGCCACCGGCAAAGTCACCATCGACGTGACGAAGTTGCCCATTGATTTGATGAGTTTGGCATCGCACAAAACTTACGGCCCTAAAGGCGTGGGAGCGCTGTATGTGTGTCGCAAACCGCGTGTGCGCATCGAGGCACAAATGCACGGTGGCGGGCATGAGCGCGGCATGCGTTCGGGCAGCTTGGCGACGCATCAAATTGTGGGCATGGGCGAGGCTTATCGCATTGCCAAACTTGAGATGGGCGT
>JANPNT010000451.1:0-12725 GCA_031427655.1 Burkholderiales bacterium | reverse complement strand
TGCTTGGGGCCGAAGCGCCGACCGAAGGAATGGTCGACGCCGTGGTGGGCTGCTCGGAGCCCGACGCGCGGTCGTTCAAAATGTCATTGGGGTCGCGCTTGGGCTTGCCCTTCGCCAGCGCACTGGCCGCCGAAGCGGCGGCCGCCGCAGAAGCTGCGCGGGCGGCAGCGGCAATTTGTCGCGGAGTGCTGGCCGCCGCGGCGGCCGCCGACGCTGCCGAGGCGGCGGGGTCAGACGCGCCTGCGGCTTGCGTGACCACCCCGCTGGCCGCCTTGGCCGGGTTCTTGCCGTAAAGCGGACTGTTCGGATCCCAATTGCGGTTTTTCTCGACCTCGGCGGCGTCTTGTTCGGCGGTGCGTTGAGGCACTTTGTTCATGAAGGGAACAGGCGCTTTGGTCACGTACAGCGCGACCGCCAAGGCCAAAGCCAAGCCGATGAGCAGGCCGACGATCAAGCCCATGGCGAAGCCACCTCTCTGACACTCGAAACCACCTGCGCGCAGACCCTTCATGCCGTCTCCCCCATCGTTTTAGTTTTGTCTTCTGCCGCGCGGTCCATGCGCTCGGGTGCTGCCACGCCCAACACACTCAAGGCGTTGCGTATGACTTGCCGCGTGGCCACCAGCAAAGCCAAGCGCGCACGCGTCAATTCTGCGTCGTCCACCAAGAAGCGCTCGGCGCCGTAGTAGCTGTGAAACAGCCCGGCCACATCGCGCAGGTAAAAGGTCACGTCATGCGGCGACAAGGTGGTCGCCGCATTGGCCAGCATCTGCGGGTACTCGGCCAGCCTGAGCATGAGGGCGGCTTCAGTGGGCGCCGTCAGCAACGCCAAACGTGCCTGAGGCAAGCTGGCCACAACGCCTGATCTGTCGGTGAATTGCTGGATCACCGAGCAAATTCTGGCGTGCGCGTACTGCACATAAAACACCGGGTTCTCGTCGTTTTGCTTGAGCGCCAAATCGACATCGAAGGTGAATTCAGTGTCGGCTTTGCGACTGAGCAAAAAGAATCGCACGGCGTCTTTGCTAGTCCAGTCAATCAGGTCGCGCAGCGTGACGTAGCTGCCCGCGCGCTTGCTGATCTTCACCTCCTGGCCGCCCTTCATCACGGTGACCATTTTGTTGAGCACGTAGTCGGGATAGCCCGCCGGAATGCCCATGCTTGAAGCTTGCAGCCCGGCGCGCACGCGGGCAATCGTGCCGTGGTGGTCGCCGCCTTGCAGGTTGATGGCTTGGGTGTAGCCGCGCTCAAACTTGTTCAGGTGGTAGGCCACGTCGGGTAAAAAGTAGGTGTAGCTGCCGTCTGACTTTTGCATGACGCGGTCTTTGTCGTCTCCGTAGTCGGTCGTGCGAAGCCATAGCGCGCCGCCTTGTTCGAAGGTTTTTCCCGAGGCTTTCAGGCGCTTGACGGTGTCTTCCACGCGGCCGCTGGAGTACAGGCTGGACTCTAAAAAGTAGGTGTCAAAGCGCACGCCAAAAGCTTGCAGATCCAAATCTTGCTCGTGCCGCAAATACGCCACGGCGAACTGACGGATGCCGTCCACGTCGGCCATGTCGCCCGACGCTGTGTAGCTGCGGTCATCGGCAGTGACGGTGGCCTTTGCTAAAAAATCAGTCGCGATGTCGGCGATGTAGTCGCCGTTGTAGGCCTTCTCCGGCCACTGCGCGTCGCCAGGTTGATGGCCTTGCAAGCGCGCCAGCACAGATTCTGTGAGCGTGGCAATTTGCACGCCCGCGTCGTTGTAATAGAACTCACGTGTCACCTGCGCGCCTTGGGTTTCGAACAAGTTGCAGATGCCGTCGCCCAAGGCGGCTTGGCGCGCGTGGCCCAAGTGCAAGGGGCCGGTTGGGTTGGCCGACACAAATTCCACCAACACTTTGCTGTGGGTTGCCGCTTGGCGGCCAAAGTGTTCGCCGCCCGTCAGCACCTCGGTCACCACAGCTTGCTTGGCCGCCGCGTTCAAACGCAGGTTGATGAAGCCCGGCCCCGCAATTTCCATGGCTGAAACCAGGCGTTGCACGGCGTCTTGGCGATTCAACGCATCGATCAAAGCTTGCGCCACTTCGCGCGGATTTTTCCGCAGCGGTTTGGCCAATTGCATGGCGGCCGTGCAGGCCAGGTCGCCGTGCGCCACCACGCGCGGCGACTCGAAGGCTGCGGTGAGTGTGCTGTCGGGACTGATGTCGTGCATGGCTGCGCTGAGCGCGAGCAGCAGGTCTTGCTTGGCTTGGATCATTCGGGCATTTTAGGTGGCGCGCTTTTGCAAAACCATGGGCAAGACTGAGCGGTGTTTGCCGGTCTGTTCGGTGCCAAGCGCGGCGAGCCAAATTGGAGAATTGGCGTGCAGCTTTCATTGCGTTCGCTCACTTCTTCCCCTATGTCTTCGCGCTTTCCTTCGGATGTGGCCCACATCGACCTCGACATGCCCAGCCCGGCGCAGGGCTTGCCCTTGTCCGCGCCCGAGCGCATCGGCAAGTACCGCGTTTTGAGCAAGCTGGGCGAGGGTGCCACCAGCGACGTCTACCTTTGCCACGACGACTTCCACAACCGCGATGTGGCCGTGAAGCAAGTTCGCGCCAATGCCCACGCTGACAGCACTGACGCCCGTTTTGGCGAGCGCTTTTTTGCCGCCGAAGCCGCCTTGGTCGGCCGCCTGCAACACCCGAATGTGGTGCAAATTTTTGATGCGGTGCCCGACCCTGTCGCGCCCTACATCGTCATGGAGTACGTGCCTGGCAACACCCTGCGCCGCTATTGCCGGGCCGACAGCTTGCTGTCGCTGGAGCTGGTGGTGGAGATGGGTTTCAAGTGCGCCATGGCGCTGGGCTATGTGTTTCGACAAGGCCTGATCCACCGCGACGTGAAACCGGCCAACTTGCTGGCGGTGTTGACGAACGGCAGCGTCACCGACGTGAAGATCAGCGACTTCGGCAGCGTGCTGAATTTTGAGTCAGACGTGACGCAGATTTACCGTGTGGGCTCACTCGCCTACATGTCGCCCGAGCAACTGGACGGAGGCTCGCTCGACTGCCGCGCCGACATGTACGGCCTGGGCGCGGTGCTGTTTCATTTGATTGCGGGCCGACCGCCTTTTGATGCGCCCGCGCAAGCCGCCCTGGTGCACCAGATATACAACGCTCAACCTGCCTCGCTGTGCGGTTTGCGATCGGGTTTGTCACAGGCGGTGAATGAGGTGGTGCAGCGTGCGCTGGCCAAAAACCCGCGCGACCGATACGCGAATTGGGACGAGTTTGCGCAAGCCTTGTCGGGCCTGATTGCGCAAAAGCAAGTGCCGCGAGGACAACTGCAAGGCGTGCTGGATTCTGAGCGTTTCAACCTGCTGCGCACTCTGGAATTCTTCAACCAGTTCGGCGACGTGGAGTTGTGGGAAGTGGTGCACCGCGCCAAATGGCAGCGCCTGAATTTTGGCCATGCCGTGTACCGGCGTGGTGAGGAAGGCCGCAGCTTTCACATCATTGCGCAAGGTGAACTGGAAGTGTTTCGCGAGGGCCAGAAAGTGGCCCATTTGAAAGCGGGCACGTCGGTGGGAGAGATGGCCTACCTGGCCCCCAGCGAAGAGCTGCGCCGCCATGCGGCCGATGTGATCGTGGTCGAGCCTGCCACCACGATTTCATTCACGCCCGACTCCTTGAACCAGCTGGCGCCAAGCTGCCGCCACTTGTTTGACGCTGCCTTCATCAAGGTGCTAGTCAAGCGCTTGCATTCGGCGCACGAAGCTTTGGCGCACCCTCGCCGAATTCTGTGATCGATGCGCGCTGCGGCTTGATTTCAAGGCCGTAAAACGCGCGCTTTGGCGGTCAAAACTGCGTCGTATTATTCGACGCATTCGCGCCGGTTGACAGCACGCCGCAGCGCCATTTCAAACCACTCACGGAGACGCGCCATGGCACTGATGGATTTCATCAAGAAGCAGTTCATTGACATTCTGGAGTGGACAGAATCTGGCGACGCAACGCTGGCATGGCGATTCCCCATGGCAGACCGCGAAATTCAAAACGGTGCCTCGCTCACCGTGCGCGAAAGCCAAATGGCCATCTTTGTCAACGAAGGCAAAGTGGCCGACGTGTTTGGCCCTGGCACCTACAAACTGACGACGCAAACCCTGCCGGTGCTGACCTACCTGAAAAACTGGGACAAGTTGTTTGAGAGCCCGTTCAAAAGCGACGTTTACTTTTTCAGCACGCGCCAGCAAATCGACCAGCGTTGGGGCACCACCCAACCGGTAACGATTCGCGACAAAGACTTCGGCGCCGTGCGCTTGCGCGCCTTCGGCAACTACGCCTTCCGCGTGGCCGAGCCCAAGCTGTTTCACACCGAAATTTCGGGCACGCGCGCCGCCTACACCGTGATGGAGCTCGAAGGCCAATTGCGCGGCCTGATGCTGCAACACATCTCGGACGCCGTGGCCTCCAGCAGCGTTGCCTTCCTCGACTTGGCGGCCAACCAAATTGCCTTTGCCAAAGCTTTGATGGATGCCGTGGCCCCGTCGTTCACGGCCTTGGGCTTGAAGCTGGAAAGCGTGACGATGCAAAGCGTGTCGTTGCCCGAAGAGCTGCAAAAAATACTCGACCAGAAAATTGGCATGGGCATGGTGGGCGGCGACATGGGCAAGTTCATGCAGTACCAAACCGCACAGGCCATTCCGAAGTTTGCCGAGGGTGGTGGTGCGGGTGGTGGTGGCGGCATTGCCGCAGACGCCATGGGCTTGGGCGCAGGCGTGGCCCTGGGCCAAGTGATGGCGCAGCAGCTCAGCCATGGTTTGAATGTTGGGGCGGCAGCGCCGGCGGCAGCCGCCGTTGGCGTGCGCCCCGACGAGGTCATGGCCACTTTGGAAAAGCTGGCCGAGTTGAAAGCCAAAGGCATCGTCACCGCAGAGGAGTTCGACGCGAAGAAGGCCGAGTTGCTGAAGAAGTTGGTTTGAACTGCAACCCGCGAGCCTCACGAGCTACACGAGCCTGACTTTTGGCCACTGAGCCCGGCGCGCAGCGCGTCTACCAAGCCACCTGCCCGAATTGCGGCGCAGCGGTGGAATTCCGCTCGGCTGCGTCGGCCTTTGCGGTGTGCAGCTTTTGCCGCAGCACAGTGGTGCGCGAAGGCGACGCACTGCGAAAAATTGGCGAAAGCGCCGAGCTGTTTGACGACCATTCGCCGTTGCAATTGGGCGCGGGTGGCACCTATCAAGGCGCGGCGTTCACCTTGGTGGGGCGGCTGCAATACCGCTATGCCAGCGGCACCTGGAACGAATGGCACGCCCTTTTTGACAACGGCAGACGCGGCTGGCTGAGCGAAGACAACGGCCGCTATGTGCTGGCCTTCGATGCGCCGCTGCAAGGGCCCGCGCCAAGCGCCGAAAGTTTGCGTCTCAGTTCGCAAGAAGTGGTCAACGGGCGGCCCTGGGTGGTGGCCTCGATCACGCAGGCCACGCTGATTGCCGCACAAGGCGAATTGCCGTTTTCGCCTGACTTGAAGAACGCGTTCACCGTGGCCGACCTGCGCAGCACGCGCGCCGAAGTGGCCAGCTTGGACTACAGCGACACGTCGAACGTGAAATGGGCGGTGGGGCGCAGCGTCGAATTGGCCGACTTGGCGATGACCAGCCTCGGCGGTTCGGGGTCCAATGGAATTTCAGAAAAGACACTCAAAGCACGCAGCATCGAGTGCCCGAGTTGCGGCACGTCGCTGAATGTGAAGCTCAGCACCACGCAGTCCATCGTTTGCCATCAGTGCCATGCGGTGGTGGATTTGACTCAAAGCGTGGGCGGCGACTTGCAGCACTACGCGCAAGTCAATGGCATGGAGCCGCAGATCGGGCTGGGGCGCGTGGGCAGCTTGGCGCTGGGACGCTTTGAAAACCAGACCAAAGACGCGAACATCGAGCCCACTGCGTGGACCGTGGTCGGCTATGTTGAGCGCTGCGAAGTGGCCACCAGCGCCGACGACGAACAAGTTTTTTGGCGCGAGTACTTGCTTTACAACCGCGTTGAAGGCTTCTTGTTTTTGATCGATGCACAGGACGGTTGGAGCTGGGCACGACCTGTCACCGGCGTTCCTGAAATTGACCCAAAAGAAGCCACTGGCGACACCTTGAAATTCGAAGGTGCCAGCTATCGCAAGCTCTACACCTACGAAGGCAAAGTGACCTACGTACTGGGCGAGTTTTACTGGCAACTGCGGCGCGATGACACCACGCTGAACACCGACTATGAAGGTGTCGGTCAGCACTTTGAACGCCGTTTGAACCGCGAGCAAACCATCGGCTCGGGAGCGCAAGAAATCATCTGGTCAGGCGGGCGAACACTCAGCGCCGACGCGGTGATGAAGGCTTTCAAACTCGGCAACGCGCTGGGTGAAGGTCAACTGCAGGCCTTGGAGCGAGACGCCACGCCCACGGCGCTGGGTTCGTCGCTGCTGTTCAAGGTTTTTCTGTGGGTCTTCGTCATCATCGTGGTGTGGATGTTGATCCGCTGTGACGACAACAACAACAGCGGTTTGCGCACCAGCGGCGGCGCTTACGGCGGCTACAGCTCGGGCGGCGGGCACAAGTGAATTTTGTTTATTCAACACACAAGGAGCATCACCATGATGGGCATTGAATGGATGAAACCCGGCGTCTTTGTCGGCTCGATTCTTTTTGCATTGATCGGCGTCGGCGTCTTCGGCTTGTGCTTCGTCATCATCGACAAGCTCACGCCTTACAAGCTGTGGGCCGAGATCATTGAGAAAAAGAACATGGCCCTGGCCATCGTGGTGGGCTCGATGTGCATTGCCATCGGCTTGATCGTGGCGGCGTCGATCCACGGGTAATCTGGTTAACCAGATGCGGTAATATGGGTACCCATATTGGAGCGACGCATGAAGACCACACTAGACATCTCTGACCCTCTGCTGGAGCAAGTCAAAGCGATAGCTGTGCGCGACGGTGAAACCCTTCGTGCCCTCGTTGAGCAGGGGTTGCGCAAAGTCGTCGCTGAGCGCAAAGCCAAGCCCAAACCGTTCAAGCTGAAGGACGCCAGCGTGGGAACGCCCGGCGCGGTATCGAGCTACGAAAAAATGCCTTGGGACGCCAAGCGAGAGTTGATGTACGAAGGGCGCGGCGGGTGATAGCGCTCGACACCAACATCTTGGTTTACGCGCATCGCCGCGAAACAGGCTTTCATGATCGGGCACGGCAGGCCGTCGAAGCCCTCGCTTGCGCAGGATCGGCTTGGGCCATTCCTTGGCCTTGTTTGCATGAGTTTTACGGCGTGGTCACCAATGCGCGCGCGTTTCAACCGGCGTCTACCGTCAGCGAAGCCATCGCGCAAATTTCGAGCTGGCTGGCTTCACCTTCGGTGGCCCTTCTTCATGAGGGCACCAAACACTGGCCCACCTTGAGCGCGCTTGTGAAGGAGGGAAAAGTCACCGGCGGCCAAATTCACGATGCGCGAATCGCGGCCATCTGCCTAGAACACGGTGTGCGCGAGTTCTGGACCGCCGACCGCGACTTCAATCGCTTTCCGAGGTTGAAAGTACGCAATCCCTTGATCGGTTGATCGTGGCGAATGAAGTCGACGCAGCCCGTGTCCGCCCCACCGAAGTGGCGTTGCTGCTGTCAGTGTTTGTAGTGGCGGCATGCGGCCTGGTTTACGAGTTGGCAGCCGGGGCCTTGGCCAGCTACTTGCTCGGCGACTCGATTCTTCAGTTCTCCACCGTCATCGGAACCTACTTGTTCGCGATGGGGATTGGTTCGTATTTGTCGCGGTTTTTTGAACGCCAACTGATCGCGCATTTTTTGCGCATTGAGTTGCTGGTCGGCGTGATGGGTGGGCTGATGCCTGCGGCCTTGTTTGCGCTGCACGCCACGGCCACGCCGTCGTTTCGGTTTGCGCTGTACGCCATGGTGCTGCTGGTGGGCGTGTTGGTGGGGTTGGAAATTCCGCTGGTGATGCGCATTTTGCAAAGCCAGCTTCGAGGCGATCGAAGGGCTCCAAGTGACCCCCACAACAGCTCCCGACACGGCCTGAAAAACCTGGTGTCGCAGGTGCTGACCTTCGACTATTTGGGCGCGCTGGCGGTGTCCATCGCCTTTCCGCTGTTGCTGGTGCCACACCTCGGTTTGATCCGCACCGGCGTGCTGTTTGGCCTGCTGAACGTGGGCGTGGCGTGCTGGGCGCTGTGGTTGTTTCGCAGCCAATTGCGCGCGCATGCCAGCCACACGGCGGCTTGCGTGTTCAGCGCGGCGGCGCTGCTGGCTGTGGGCTTGGGCTCGGATCAGATCACCACCTGGGCCGAAGACCAGTTCTATGCCGACAACGTGCTGCTCAGCGAAACCAGCCCCTACCAGCGCGTGGTGGTCACGTCGGGCAAGGCGGGCGTGCGCTTGTTTTTGAACGGCAATTTGCAGTTCCATTCGCGCGACGAATACCGCTATCACGAAGCCTTGGTTCACCCGGCCATGGCGGGGCACGGCGCGCCTAAAAAGGTGCTGGTGATGGGCGGTGGTGACGGCATGGCGGTGCGCGAGGTGTTGAAGTACGCGTCCGTGGAAGAGGTCACTCTGGTCGAGCTGGACCCTCACATGACGAAGCTGTTTTCTGAAGTGCCTTTGATGCGCAAATTGAACGCTGACGCGCTGCGCTCACCCAAACTGCGCATCGTCAATGCCGACGCTTTTGCTTGGTTGGAGTCCCATGCTGGCAGCTTCGATGTGATCGTGGTGGACTTCCCCGACCCGACCAACTTTTCCATCGGCAAGCTCTACACCAGCACCTTCTACAAATTGCTTGACGAGCACCTCAGCGCCAGCGGCTACGCGGTGATTCAAACCACCTCGCCCTTGGTGGCGCGGCGCAGTTTTTGGACGGTGGCCACCACGGTCGAGGCTGTCGGCTTGACTGCCACGCCGTACCACGCCCATGTGCCCAGCTTCGGTGAATGGGGTTTCATTGTGGCCAGCCGACGGCCGTATCGCGCGCCTACCGTCTTGCCCGAAGGCCTGCGGTTTTTGAACCTCGACGGCCTGCCCGCACTGTTCAACTTTCCGCCCGACATGGCACGCCTGCCGACCGAGGTGAACCGCTTGTCCAACCAAGTGCTGGTGCAAACTTTTGAGGCCGAGTGGGGCAAGGTGAACCCGTGAAAGTCAGTCGGCGCAGTGTGCTGGCCGCTTCGGCCGCGTGGCCGCTCATTGGCTGCTCGCCGCCTTCTAAAACCGGCTACAACGGCAACTGGGTTGGCGCTGCACACGGACGCGGCCATCGCCTGCGCGACCTCAAAAGCGGCAACTTGCCAGCACCTGCCGTGCAGCGCCGCGCTTCGGTGTTGGTGATTGGCGCGGGCATCGCTGGTCTGAGTTGCGCCCGCGCCTTGGCGCGTGCAGGCATCAGCGACGTGCAGGTGCTCGACCTGGAAGACAGCGCCGGAGGCAACAGCCGCAGCCACCGCATCGGCGCGACGGCTTGCCCCCTGGGTGCGCACTATTTGCCCGTGCCGGGTGCAGACGCGGTTGATGTCATCGAGCTTTTGGAAGACCTGAGCCTGCGCCGCACCGTGCAAGGCAAAGCGGTGTACGACGAGCGCCATTTGTGCCACAGCCCGCAAGAGCGTTTGTTCATCGACGGCCAGTGGGCAGAAGGCTTGCTGCCGCCGCTGGACGCCTTGCCTGCGGCGCAGCGCGAGGCCGCCGCTGCGCAATACCGCCGCTTCGCTCGGGCCGTGAATCAGGCCGCACTCAGCTCGCAAGGGCGCGCCTTTCGGATGCCCACGGCGCAGTCGGTGTGGAGCGCTGAGTTGTCGGCACTTGATGCAGTGACCTTCGCACAGTGGCTGGACGCCCAGCAGCTCACTGCGCCTGCGCTGCGTTGGTATTTGGACTATTGCTGCCGCGACGACTACGGCGCGGGCGCGGCGCAGGTGTCGGCCTGGGCGGGCCTGCATTACTTTGCGAGTCGGCACGGCTTTCAGTTTGAAGGCGAAACATCAAACGGAATGTCAGATGAGCGTGACGGCGTGCTGACCTGGCCCGAAGGCAATGCCTGGTTGAGCCAGCGCATGGCCGCGCCCTTGGCAAACCAGATTCACACCGGACAGATCGCCTTGCGAGTGACCGAATCGCGTTTTGAGACCACCGTGGACACATGGAACGACACCGAGCAACGCAGCGAGCGCTGGACCGCCAAACAGGTGGTGATGGCCGTGCCCTTGTTCATTGCCGCGCGCTTGATCGCGTCACCGTCCAACGCCTTGGTGCAAGCGGCAGCGGCCCTGAATTACTCACCTTGGTTGGTGGCCAACTTGCAAGTCGATGTACCTTTAGACGACCATCCTGGCGCCCCGCCGTCGTGGGACAACGTGGTCTACGACCCGCAGCGTGGAAGTCCTGCGCTGGGGTACGTAGACGCCATGCACCAGAGCACGCGACCGCATGCCGGGCCGACGGTGTTGACGGCTTATTGGGCGCTGGGCGGTGATTCTGTGGCCGAGCTTCGCGCGCAGCGAGCGCGCTTGATGAACGAGCCGTGGTCAGCTTGGGCGGAAGCGATGCTGGGCGATTTGTCTCGTGCTCACCCGGACTTGAAAAGCAAAGTTCGGCAGGTGGATTTGATGCGCTACGGGCACGCCATGGCGGTGCCGTCGCCGGGGGTTCGCAGCGGTGCGGCGTTGCTGGCTTTGGCGGCGCCATCGGCTGGTTCGCGCGTGCATTTTGCGCATGCGGATTTGTCGGGGTATTCGGTGTTTGAGGAAGCGTTGAGTCGAGGGGTTGGCGCTGCGCGGCGGTTGGTGGCTTTGCTTCGGTAATTTTTTCTCTCGCGCCAGACCGAGCCGTCGCTTTCATGATCTTGGCCCCCGCAGGCGGGCATCAAGATCAACTCAATCAGCGACATGCGCTGAATGATTTATGCAGCGCTTGAGAGGTGCAGCTGCCAATGCCTGGACGAGGAAAGAGCAACACCACGGGTATCCTCGTGGGTCCCATCGATCGCAGTCCTCCCCTATGCAGCCCATCCTCAACCGCCCCCTCGCCGAGCTTCCCGCGCACTGCGATGTGCTGGTGATAGGCGCTGGCCCGGCCGGCAGTGCGGCAGCGCGTACCTTGGCGCAAACGGGCTTCGATGTGGTGATGATCGACACCCACGCTTTTCCGCGCGACAAAATTTGTGGCGACGGCCTCATTCCGGACGCCCACCACGCGCTGCGAAAACTCGGTGTGCTGGACGAAGTCATGGCCATGGCAAAGCACGCCACCCATGTGGGCATCACCGGCCCGCGCGGCGGCAACATCAAGGTGCCCGGCAGCTTGGCCGTTTTGCCGCGCCGCGAACTCGACATGGTGCTGTGCCGCGCCGCCGCACAGGCAGGTGCGCGCATGTTTGCGCCGGTCAAATTCACCGCCCCGATTGAAGAAGACATCGGCGGCGTGAAAACCGTGGTCGGCGCGCGCTTGCAAGCTGGCGAAGTCATGCACGAGCTGCGCGCGCCATGGGTCGTCATGGCCACCGGTGCCGCCACGCAGGCCACGCAAGCGGCAGACATGTGCACCCGCCGCACACCCAGCGGCATTGCGCTGCGCGGCTATGTGAAAAACCCCGCCATGAAAACGCGCATCACTGAGCTGGACGTCGTGTGGCACCCGCGCATGAAAGGCGGCTACGGTTGGATATTCCCTTGCCCCGGCGACGTGTTCAACATCGGCGCAGGCGTGGTGCACAGCCACAAAGTGGGCCGCGACGGCCGCCATGTGATGCAAGACGTCAACTTGCGCGAGGTGTTTCAAGCCTTCACGGAAGTGCACGCCCCGGCGCGCGATTTGATTGCCAGCGGCGAATGGTCGGGTGAACTGAAAGGCGCGCCGCTGCGCTGCTCGCTGAACGGTGCGCTGTATTCGCGCCCTGGTTTGCTGGTGACCGGCGAAGCCGCTGGCAGCACTTACGACTTCACCGGCGAGGGCATCGGCAAGGCCATGCAAACCGGCATCTTGGCGGCCGAAGCGGTGATCGAAGGCCGAACCAAGCAACGCACTGACACCGACATTCGCGCCGCCTATGAAGCCGGTCTGCTCGCCCTCAAACCACGCTTCGACATGTACGAAAAGGCCAGCACCGTCAACGCCTACCCGTGGTTGATCGACCTGCTGGTGTGGAGCGCCAAGCGCAGCCCCGGGCGCATTCAGCGCATGAGCGGTGTGCTCGAAGAAACCCACATCCCCAAAGGCTTGGTCAGCCTGAAAAGCTTGGCGCGTTTGGTGTTCGTGCGCAGCTGAAACGCGCGTTCTGAAGACAACACCTCAGGGTTTGCGACATACCCAGGAGACAAGCAAATCAGGCGAGTGCTGACACACTCAGTCACCTCTTTTTGATAATGCGTTGATCTCATGACCCCCTTGCCACCTGTGCTGCCCACCCCGCGTTTCGACGTTTTCTACCGACACCACGAACAGACGCAGCTCTTACAGGCCTACGCCCGAGCGCGGCCCGATTTGGTCAAGCTGCACAGCATCGGCAAAAGCTTTGAAGGCCGTGACATTTGGCTGCTCAGCATCACCAACATCCACACCGGCCCCGACACTGAAAAGCCCGCGTTTTGGGTCGACGGCAACATCCACGCGGCCGAACTCACCGCCTGCACCGCCTGCCTGTATTACCTGGATCAATTGGTGAGCCAGTACGGCGTTGATGCGCAAGTCACCCACTTGCTCGACACCCGCGTGGTCTACATCTGCCCGCGCCT
>JANPNT010000450.1:0-3992 GCA_031427655.1 Burkholderiales bacterium | reverse complement strand
GGTTTGTGGCTGCGTTCACAACCTCAACCAACTATCGTCATCCAGGTGTGAGCCGGCTCACATCCGCGTACGGGCTAAGTGGTCCCGATGACGGCTTTAACTTTTCCTTCGGCGTTCTTGTGATGTCCTGTCCGGTTGCTGAGCTCGAGCACAGGCCGCCGTCTTGCAGTGCTCGCGTCAGGAGCGAACGCGGCAGATGCCCGCGCCACTCGCCTTCTCGAACTCCCTCTCGTCTGGAGTTGCACCGCGACGGTAAGCAATGGTTGATGAGGCCGTCGCCGGACTGCCGAGCAATCGAGTTCAACTGAAGTCTTGTGGCGATGCCCGTGCCACGCTAGGGGGGGGGGCGGATGAGCCTCACCAGGTGGTGGCCGCCCTCATAGTGGCGTGGACGTGGGCGTCGACGACAAAGCGCTTGCCGCCTCCACCGTGGATGGCATCTGGAGGATGCGCGGACCCTTCAACAGAGCGTTGAGAGCGTTGACGACAACGAGGGTCGTCGCCTCGGCCGCTTGGCAAGATATCGCTTCAGGACCTTTTATCGAATAATCTTCCGAGGCCGATATTGACGAGGTATCGTTTAAGAAAGATTTCTTGCGAATATCTTCTAAAAGCGATATAGTGTCGCAATGGACTACCCCGTCGCGCTCTCCACCCAACTCAAGCAGCACCTGCGCTCCCTGCGCAAGGCGCGTGGCCTGACCCAGGCCGCTCTCGCACAACTGCTGGGAGTCGGCCAATCGCGCGTGGCTGACATCGAAGCAAACCCCGGCGCGGTCAGCGTCGAGCAGTTGCTGCAGGTCCTCACCGTGCTCAACGCGCAGGTCGTCATTCGCGACAACCGACCGACCAACGTGACGGTGGCCCTCGTCGGCGTCGAGACACGAGCGCACGCCGGTTCCGTGGCTCCAGCTCAGAAGCCGGCGATGGACAAGAACAATCCACCGCAAGGCCAATGGTGAAAAATAGCGTCAGTTTGAGCTCACATCATGGCTGACAGACTGCACGAGCTGTGGGTCTGGATGAACGGCGAGCGCATCGGCAGCTGGCAGCGCGGCCGCACCGGCGCGCACAGGCTCACTTACGAGTCCACCTGGCTGCAATCGCCGCGGGTCCGACCGCTTTCGCTGTCCATGCCCATCACGCCGGACCGGACAGTCACTGGCGCACTCGTCGAACATTACTTCGACAACCTGCTTCCTGACGACGACCGCATCCGTCGCCGGATTGCGACCCGCTTCAAGACGGGTTCGAGCGAAGCGTTCGAACTGCTTCAGGCCATTGGCCGCGACTGCGTCGGTGCCGTCCAGCTGCTGCCGCCCGACACGGCGCCCGAAGGTTTCGACCGGGTTGACAGCGAACCGATGAGCGATGCGGACATCGAGAGGCATCTCCAAGGCGTGGTCAGCGACCCGGGCCCCGGTGGACAGGACGACGTCGAAGACTTCCGCATCTCTATCGCCGGCGCACAAGAAAAAACTGCGCTGCTGCGCGTCGACGGCCAATGGCGGCGTCCCTTGAACGCGACGCCGACGACGCACATCCTCAAGCTGCCGCTGGGCCTCGTAGGAGGCCGGCGCCTGGACCTCACGCACTCCGTCCAGAACGAGTGGCTTTGCGCGCAATTCCTGAAGGGCCTGTGCCTGCCCGTGGCGACCACCGACATGGCGCGCTTCGGTGACCAGTCCGTCCTTGTTGTCGAGCGTTTCGACCGCGCCTGGTCAACCCGACCTGATGGCCAGCCCTGGATTGCACGTTTGCCGCAGGAGGACTTCTGCCAGGTGATGGGCCTGCCGTCCCAATCCAAATATGAGGCGTCGGGCGGTCCCCGCATGCAGCAATGCACGAACGTGCTGCTGGGCAGTCAGGATGCAGACGCCGATGTCACTCACTTCCTCTGCACCCAACTGGCGTTCTGGCTGCTTGCGGCAACGGACGGGCACTCCAAGAACTTCTCCGTCTTCCTGCTGCCCGACGGCCGGTACCGGATGACGCCGCTGTACGACGTGATATCGCTCTGGCCGGTAATCGGCAAGGGACCGAACCATGTGCTGTGGCCATCCGCCAAACTGGCGATGGCCATCCGTTCCAAGAATGCGCACTACACCTTGCAAAGCATCCTGCCGCGTCATTGGCAGGCGACCGCGAGCACGGCCGGCGTGGTCGGTGTTTGGGAGGCGATGCTCGACATGGTCGACCTCGTGGAGCCGGCGCTGAAAACATTGCAGGCGCGGCTGCCGTCGGACTTCCCTGCTCGTACCGCAGAGGCCGTCTTCGAAGGCGTGCGCCTCCAGCTCAACCGGTGGCGCCAGGGCCTAAAGGCATAGCTCCGTGCAATCGACGCGGCACATTGACCTGAGCATGACCAAAATTGATGGCCCTGCATGCCTTGAACCGCCGCGTTCCATCGTCGCCGCTGCTGCACTGACCGAAGCAGAATGTGCTGCAAGGGCCTGCTAGACCGCCGGCGCAGGACCGGCTTCTCGACAGCTAGGACCTAATCAATGACCAAGTACATCGGGGTGGATGGCTGCAAGGCCGGTTGGATTGCGGTCACCGAACGCGACGCAGACTTCGAATTCGGCGTGTTCGGAACCATGAGCCGACTGCTCAATGGACATCCGCAGGCGGAGCTCGTCCTTGTGGACATCCCCATCGGTCTACCGTGGAAGCAGTGTCTGTCCCGACCTTGCGACACGGCGGCCCGCAAAAAGTTGAGGGCACCTCGAGCGTCCAGCGTGTTTCCCGCACCGTCGCGTGCGGCGGCCAGAGCCGACAGCCTCGCAATGGCGCAGCAGCACAACCAAGCCGAGGTCGGTCGCAGGCTGTCTCAGCAGGCGTGGGGCATTTGCAAGAAGATTGCCGAGGTCGACCAGCTTCTTATCGGCAACGCTGGGGCGCGAAGCAAGGTGCGCGAGGTCCATCCCGAAATCTGCTTCTGGGCCCTGAACAACCAGGTGGCGATGCTTCAACCGAAGAAAACGCCTGCCGGCACCGCTGAGCGGGTCGCGGTTTTGAGGCGGTACGAGCCCCGTACGGCGGACGTGTTGGCGGCAGCGTCGAAGAAGTATCTGAGGAAGGACGTTCAGGCCGACGACATCCTGGACGCGCTGGTCGCCTATGTCACCGCCCGTGTCGGCCTGGAGAGCCTCAAGCGGCTTCAAGGCCCTGGTCCGACCCACGACGAAGAAGGGTTGCCGATGGAGATGCTCCACCTGTGAGTCGGATGCACGCGCAGCTGCGTCTGGGGCGACACGGCAACTTCCACAAGTCCGAGTCCCATCGCAGCGGGCCAGGACCGTCTACCGCCTGGCCGCGCTTCAGCTGCGCAGCGATTCGGCGCACGACCGGCACGCACTCGTCAAGTCGGGTGGCAAGCGCGGGCAGGTGCGGGGCGGTGTCGTGAAGGGAGGACAGAGACGCGGCCAGGCGACGCTCGATTTCAATCTCCTCCGAGTGCAGGGACCACCAGGGCTCGCGGGATGTACCAGTTCGCATTTAAACCTCGAGGGGTACTCACTGCACGTCGCAGCGACTCGATGACCGACGTAGATGCGGCGCGCAAGCGCTGTCCACAAATGCTCCAGGAGGAGACGCCCCGGACCGGGGATGGAATCCGTGGAAGCGGTGTTGCTACACTCTTTGCGAGCGCGAAAGCCAACCGTCAGGGGTGTAAAAACCTCTGTCAATTTTCTGGCAATCGCACTGGGATTCGAGTACGGCCGGCTGCGTTTGACTGCGGTTTAATGCGCCCAAGTGCTTGATTTTGTTGATTGTTGCGTGCGGGAGATGTAACGCTGCGCACGCGGATGAGCATTGAAAATCCGCGTGTCGGTGGTTCGATTCCGCCCCAGCCACCAAAAATTCAAGCGGCTTGGCGATGTTTTCGTATCGCAGGGCCGCTTTGTTTTTGTCATCCCGATTTTCGGTTCGCTGCACAACAAGCAGCGCTCTGCGTCCGACGGATTGATCAGTTGTTTGGGAGCGCCAGC
>JANPNT010000449.1:0-11718 GCA_031427655.1 Burkholderiales bacterium | reverse complement strand
ACCGTGGGCCACCGTGAGCTTGTTCCAGCGGCCATCTGACCACAGTCGGTGCATGGGGTTGAGCATGTCCAGCAGTGACAAATAGCGGCCCAGCGGCAGTCCGTCCCAGGTGGGCGTGCCGACTTCGGCGAAGGCCACGTCGGCTTCGATCATGTTGACGTATTTGACTTGTGCCGTTTTTGTGGAGCCCGTGTCTTCATTCGCCGAAGTTCGCAAAAACGTCCGCACCAAACGTTGCTGTGAGCGTTTTCCTTGCAGGTGATCGAGCAGCGCCAACAACGGCCGTTCACCGGCGTCCAGCGTCACGTAGTCGAAGTAATCAAACACACGCGGCTCGGCCAAATCGCGCAGCTCGGTGTTCACAAAACCCCCGCCCAGCGCCAGCACGATGCTCGGGTCGTGCGCCTTGATGGCCTGCGCAATTCGAAACGCGGCGTACACCGAACCAGGGAAGGGCACCGACACCAGCACCAGCGTGGGCGCATGACGCTTCACGGCTTCCAAGGTCAGGGCGACCAGCGTGTTGTCCACCAAATTCAGCGGTGCGGCCAGCGCGTTGGCCAGCGGCTCAAAACTGGCTTGGCTGCCGGCCAGCGATTCGGCGTAGCGCACAAACTCAAACCGCGAATCCACTGCATCGCGCAGCACATCGGCAATGTCGTTCAGGTACAGCGTGGCAATGTGGCGCGCTCGGTCTTGCGCGCCGAGTGCGCCGAAGGCCCATGCCAGTGGGTCGCCACCGTCGTCGTCGACATACACATCAAGCGACGCGAAGCGCGGCCCTTCGGGCAAGAAAGACCGGCTGCCAATGCGGTGCGCCAGCGTGGCGTCGCGGCCTTGCAAAAATGAAATGGCGGCGGTGATGGTGGCGGCGTAGCGCTCAAACTGTTCGTCAAAAGCTTGCACCAGCGGCGTTTGCTTTGACAGCGGCCTGGCGTGAATCACGTCGCGCACTTGCTGCAAACCGTCGCGCGAAAAAAGCTTCAGCACCAACGCCAAAGCCAAGTCTTCCTGCACCGCGTTGAAACCGCGCGAGCGCAAAAAACCGGTGATGTAGGCGGTGGAAGGGTAAGGCGTGTTCAGCTGCGTCATCGGCGGGATGACGCTGAGGATGCGCGGGGTTTCGGTTGACGACATAAGTTCTCAAAAATGGGGACGCGGTTGTTTTATTCAGTGGCCTCAAGCAAACGGGGCCGCCCCAAAGGCCGGAACTCCAACGAGCGGCCTGCCTGCGTGCTGAGCTTTTTGATGAAAGCGTCCGACCCGCAAGGCAAGCCTTTTTCGATGTTGCGCTTCACCACACTGAGCTCTGCTTTTTCGTCGCCTTCGCTCAACCAAGCCGACCAGTCGGGCGTCTCAGCAAAGGCTTTCGCCCATTTAGATTTCACGCTCAGCAAATCGTTGGTCGGTTGGCCGCAATGCGCCGCAGCGCTGGACCAGCCGAAGTTCTCGGCCCGGCGCACCAAGCCTGCGCGCACGGGTTCGCGTTCTATGTAGCGCACGGCAGCCCAGAGGTAGGTTTTGTCGAGCGCCGATGACAAGAAGCGCCCTTGCCATAAATGGCCTGTCCACCCGTGCGCTCGGTTCACGCGTTGGGCGTAGCGCATGTGCAGCGGCTTCATGACGCTTTGCAGGGCTTCGTCCGAGGCGGGCACCGCGATCAGTTGAACCTGATGCGGCATCAAGCAGTAAGCCAAAACATCGACCTTGTAGGCGGCGCAATATTCTTGAAGCCAAGCTAGGTAGGTAGCTCGGTCTTCGTCGTCAAAAAAAACAGGATCATTGCGGTTCCCGCGCTGCGTGATGAAGTGGGGAATGCCGCCGAAAACGGCTCTGGCTTGTCTGGGCATGGTGTAATTAATGCGAATAAGGGATGCGTCCCAATATATCAGCGACGTGACATCCAGCTTGATCAATGGGCGCATCGGGCAACACTGCACAAGTGGTTTTTTATGGACAACCCCATCGTTGCAAGCGGCGCTTGCGGAAGCTTTCAATTCAAGTCCGCTCACGCACCCGTTTTGCAACTGACCTGCCACTGCCAAGACTGTCGCGACGTTGCCAAGCCGCCGTCAACCAATTTCGCGTTCAGGGCCACTGGCGCGCAGCCTCCCCTAACATTGCATCTGTTTTTTAGGCCAACCTCAACCCACCATGACCATTCGTGAAATTTTGAAAATGGGCGACCCGCGCTTGTTGCTGATTGCCAAGCCGGTGCAAGCCTTCAACACCCGCGAGATGCGCGCGTTGGTTGGCGACATGTTCGAGACCATGCATTCGGTGAATGGGGCCGGTTTGGCCGCGCCGCAAATTGGTGTGGACTTGGCCTTGGTGATTTTTGGCTTCAAGCAAAACCAGCGTTACCCCGATCAGCAGCCGGTGCCCGAGACGGTGCTCATTAACCCTGCCATCACGCCGCTGGACGACGTGGAGGAAGAGGGCTGGGAGGGTTGTTTGTCAGTGCCTGGCTTGCGTGGCAAGGTGCCACGTTTTGCGCGCATCCGCTACACCGGTTTTGATGAGGCGGGCCACGTCATAGACCGCGAAGCCGAAGGCTTCCATGCGCGCGTGGTGCAGCATGAATGCGACCATTTGATCGGCAAGCTTTACCCGATGCGAGTGCGTGACTTCACGCAGTTTGGCTATACCAGCGTGCTGTTTCCTGAGCTGGACGCGAACGAGGACGATTAAGAGCTGACCGGGCTTCAAGCCCGTATCGACGAACGCGCCCTCAAGCGCGAAGCGAAAAGTGAAACGCCGCGCCTTTGTCGACTTCCGCATCGGCCCAGATCTCACCACCATGGCGGCGCACGATGCGCCGCACTGAGGCCAAGCCCACGCCGGTGCCTGCGAAGTCGTTGGCGCTGTGAAGGCGCTGAAACACGCCGAACAGTCGGTCGGAAAAACGCATGTCAAAACCAGCGCCGTTGTCTCGCACGGTGAACGTGTTCACTGGGCTTGAGGTTGAATTTGGGGCGGGCTCACCGCGCTCAAAGACCACCATGGGGTGAGCAGACTTACCGGTGTATTTCCAGGCGTTGCCAATCAAGTTTTCCAGCACCATGCGCAGCAGCGTGGGGTCGCCGTGGGCCAGCAGTCCGGGCTCAATTTGCAGGCTCACTGTGCGCTCGGGCGACTGTCGGCGCAAATCGTCAGCCACAAAACCGGCCAATTGCGACAGGTTCACCGGCTGCTGTGCCAAAGGCTGGGTGCTGAGTTGCGACAAGGCCAGCAGCGCGTCGATCATGCTGTTCATGCGCGCGGCGGCGGCCAGCACGCGGTCAAGGTGGTCATTGCCAATGCGGTCCATCACCCGGCCGTAGTCTTCTTTGACGATTTTGGTGAAGCCTTCCACCACGCGTATGGGTGCGCGCAAGTCATGCGACACGGTGTAGCTGAACGAGGCTTGTTCGTCTTGCTCAGTCTGGGAAGGCGACAGCTTTGCATCAGGAGCCGTGGCAATCGCGGGCATCGACTGACCCATCGCGGGCAATGCATTGCGTGAAACCGCCACTTCAGTGACGAGTTCCGCCACACGCTGGCGCTGTACTTGCAACTCGGCATTCAGGCTTTGCTGTACTTGATGTTCTCTTTCCAGTCGCCGCCACACGGCAGCCAATCCAACGGCGAGGATCAGCAGCGCCAAACCGCAAAAAAACAGCGCTCCAACCAGCCAAGGCGACGTCATGCGGCTCGCGCGGTCGCAGTCGAACGCTTTGGTTTGGCCGGTTTGGCGGGCTTGGCGTCTAGGCCGTGAAAAAAGTCACGAAGCATTCAGGTCATTGCCAAGAGTCAGTCTGCGGTTAAGTCTCGCACAGGGTTGCCGACAACAATGGGGTCCCCGTGTCTCGCGAACGCTCGTCAGTGCGATCACTTTTTGATTGACTTTGATTCGTTGGCATGGATGGGTGCGAGGCGCGTGCCGCAGTTGACTCAGGCACACTCAAACAACTGTTACCAATCGATTTTGTTGCCTTACGCCAACCAGACGCAATGCATTTTTTGAATCATCGCCTCACCCAGCCTCGCACTTTGTACGTCTCGCTCGACGCCGAGTCGGCTGGCGGCAACGCGGCGAGCAACTTGACTGTGCTGGATGAAGTCGCGTTGAGCCGTTTGCGTGAACTCGATCCCACCGGCGAACATCAATTGATGTCCAGGGTGTTGATTGCGTTTGAGGCCTCGCTCACGCGCTTGATGCCGCAGTTGGTGCAGGCCCAAGGCACGCAAGACTGCGTCGTGATCCGTCACGTTGCTCACACCCTCAAATCGTCGTCGGCGAGCGTGGGAGCGCTGCATTTGTCCAAACTGTGCGCTCAGCTGGAGGCAGCCGCGCGCGCTGTTGATTTGGACGGCATGGATGCACGCATTATTGCCATGCGCACTGAGACGGCTGGTGTGCTGCAGGCGCTGAAGCAAAGCCTGGCAACGCAGCCATGAACAAGAATTTTGGTTTGGGCGACGAAGAAATCTTGGAGCCGTCCAAGGTGCTGTTGGTTGACGACGATGAGGTGAATTTGCTGTTGACTTCCATCGCCCTGCGCGAGCGCGGCTTCGACGTCACCGAAGCCACCAGCGGCGAGGCCGCGTTGAAGATATTGGCCGCCTGGTTGCCCGACGTGGTGGTGCTTGACGCCCTCATGCCTGGTATGGACGGCTTTGAAACTTGCCAGGTTCTGCGCGGCTTGCCAGGCTTTGAAGCCTTGCCGGTTTTGATGCTTACCGGCTTGGACGACGACGCTTCCATCACCCGGGCCTACGAAGCCGGTGCCACCGATTTTTTCGTCAAAGCGACTCAGTGGAGTTTGCTGGCCGGGCGCTTGCGTTACTTGCTGCGCGCCTCGCGCACGCGCATGGAGCTGGAGCGCAGCAAGTCCAAACTGGCGCGCGCGCAAGACCTGGCGCGCATGGGCAGCTTCGAGTGGCGTCGCCAGCAAGGCGCACTGGTGTTGTCGGTGGAAGGTTTGCGTGTGTTTGGCAAGGCATCCGACGACACGCTGCCGTTTCGTGCGTTGATGCGTCTGTTGCTGCCCGAAGAGCGCGGCGGTTTTTTCGGCATGCTGCGCGATGTTCAAGCGCACAGCTCGGTGCTGGCCACCGACATCCCGGTGAGCTTGTCTGACGGTCGCCAGCGCATCGTTCACCTGGAAGCCGAGCCTGAGTTTGACGAACTCGGCAACTTGACGGGCTACACCGGCATCGTCCAAGACGTGACCGATCGCCGCGTGGCCGAGGACAAGATCCGCCACCTCGCCAACTTTGACACGCTCACCGGATTGCCGAACCGGCGGCAGCTCATCTGGCGCGCTGAACGTGCGTTGGAGCATGCGCGTCGCTTGAACCACCAAGCGGCGGTACTGTTGATCGACCTGGACCGTTTCAAGGTCATCAACGACACGCTGGGTCATGGCGCCGGAGACGAGTTGCTGATCGAGGTGTCGCGCCGCCTGCGTTCTTGCGTGCGCCACTCCGATCAAGTGATGGACAGTTCGCTGGAATCGATGGGCTCGCGTTCGCACCGCACCTTGGAAGCCGTGGGCCGTTACGGCGGTGATGAGTTTGTGGCTTTGCTGCCTGAAGTCACCGACGACCGCGACGCTGAACGCGTGGCCGACCGCATCCTCGATCAAATGCGCGAACCAATTTTTGTGGGCGGCCAAGAGTGCTTCGTTACCTGCAGTGTCGGCATTTCGCTGTACCCACGTGACGGCGCGTCGGTGGCCGACTTGATGCGCAACGCCGACGTGGCGATGTACACCGTCAAGTCGCAGGGTCGCAACGCCGCTTCCGTTTACAAGCCACAACTCGCTGGCAAAGGTCGCGAAAAACTGGAGCTGGAAAGCGCGCTACACAAAGCGCTTGAACGAGGCGAATTGGTGTTGCACTACCAACCCAAAGTCGATGTGCGCGGTGCCCGCATGGTGGGCGCAGAAGCGCTGATGCGCTGGAATCACAACGGCGTGCTGGTCCCACCAATGGACTTCATTCCGCTGGCCGAAGAAACCGGTTTGATCGTGCCCATGAGCGAGTGGGCTATCCGCGAGGCCGCTCGTCAGGCACGTGTGTGGCAAGACAGTTTTGGCTTCAAAGATTCGATCGCCGTCAACATGCCCAACCGCTTGTTCGAGCGCACCGATTTGGTAGAACACATTCACCAAGCCGTCACCTTGTACGGTGTGCCGCACAGCGCCATAGAGTTGGAAATCACCGAAACCGGTTTGATGAAAGACTTGCAAAACGTGATCCCGTCCTTGCACCGTTTGAACGAAATTGGGGTGGAAATTTCCATCGACGACTTTGGCACCGGATACTCGTCGCTGGCCTACCTCACCACCTTGCCCATCAGCGAACTGAAAATCGACCGCTCCTTTGTCCGCGACCTCGGCCTCACGCCGCAAAGCTCGGCCGTGGTCACTGCCGTGATCGCACTGGCGCGGTCGCTCGGCCTGCGCGTCGTGGCCGAAGGCGTAGAAAACCTGCGCCAAATGGAAGTGCTCAACCGCCTGGGCTGCGGAATCATGCAGGGCTTTTTGTTCAGCCGCCCGCAACCGCCCGAAGCGATAGAGCAGTGGATACAGCAAACCATTCTGCCCAAGAAGGCTCCGTGGATAGGCAAGGCCAGCGACTTCGACGCGGCCGATTCCTTGCAGCTGTCCGAGGTGCCGCTGCGGCGCAATAAATTCCCGTCTTCTTGAACCGATCGGGTTCAGGCCCAGCTGGAACCTTGCTTGCACCGTGACCACCGCATGAGCCCCGCATGAACCCGGCATTAGCGCCCGCCTACCTCGCCAAGGCCACGCTTCGTCGTTTGGCGGTTGAGCGTTTGGAACCTACGCCCGAAAACTACTTGGCCATTTATCGGCAAGAACAAGGCGGTGGCAACACCGCTGCCGCGCCGCTGGAAGCGGCCTGCGCGGCCCCCGCAGTCACCGGCGCGCAATTGGCCGAGCTGATCGAACGCGTGGTGCGCGGCTTGGACCGAGGCAGCGTGCAATGGACTTTGGCGCGCCGCAAAGACAGCTTGAAGCGGGTGCTCGACGGCAGTCGGGGCGATGCCTCGCGCATGCATCAGCGCATGAGCAACTTGCTGAACAGTTGGGATGAAGTTGGTGCCGATGCCAGCTTGGAAATCGACGATGCCAACGAGGTGCCCGCGCTACCAACCCATGCGGCCCCGAGCACTGCCCCGCAGGCGCGCGCAGCCGAACCCGAACCCGCAATCGCTCATCCAGACACCGCGCAGTGGCAACGCGTGGTGACCAGCCTGGAGCGTAGCCTGCAACAAGCCTTGCCCGCTAGCGAAGTCGCTGCGCGCGATTTGGCGCTGGCCTTGAAGCAAACTTGGGAGGCGGTGCAAACCGAAGGCATCAACGAAGCCCGTGCCAACGAAATCGAGCAACTTTGCGAACGCGCCGGCTGGGCCGTGCAGCACCGCCACAACCTCACTGACCAGTTGGGTGCGCTGTGCGTTGAGCTCACCGACAGCCTTACCGATTTGGCCGAAGACGAAAGCTGGGCGCAAGGCCAAAGTGCTGCCATGCGCGCGCGTTTGGCCGAGGGCTTGACGTCGCGCAGCGTGAAGTCGGTCAGCGAACTGCTTCGCGTCACGCGCGGACGTCAAGCGACGCTGCGCGCAGAGCGCGACACCGCGCGCGAATCTTTGAAGTCCATGATTCACCGCATGCTCACCGACCTCGGCGAACTGGGCCAACAAACCGGCCGCTTTCAGGACAGCGTGAACCGCTATGCGGACGTGGTGGAAAACGCAGATTCTCTGGAAAGCCTCGCTGGTGTGGTGCGCGAAATGGTGACCGAGAGCCGCGCGGTTCATGAGGTCGTGAGCCAGACGCGACAACGCCTGAACGACGAACACCAACGCGCCGGCGCGCTGACCCAAAAAGTCGATGCGCTGGAGTCTGAGCTGAAGCGTTTGTCGAGTGAAGTCTCCACCGACCCGCTCACCCAAATTGCCAACCGCCGCGGCTTGCTGCAAGCCTTCGAGGCCGAGCGTTCGCGAAGCGAGCGCGGCGGCGTGACCGCAGGAAGTGCAGGCCTGTGCGTTGGTCTGCTGGACATCGACAACTTCAAAATGTTGAACGACAAACTCGGCCACGGCGCAGGCGACGAAGCCCTCAAAGCGCTGGCCCAAGTGGTCAGCAAAAGCCTGCGCCCTACCGACGTGGTGGCGCGCTACGGCGGCGAAGAATTTGTGGTGCTCTTGCCCGAAACCGGTGTTGAAGAAGGCCAACAAATCCTGACCCGCTTGCAGCGCTCATTGACCGGTGGCCTGTTCATGCACGAAGACAAAAAAGTGCTCGTTACTTTCTCCGCAGGCGTCACCGCCTACCGAGACAGCGAGCGCATTGAAGAAGCCCTCGAGCGCGCCGATCAAGCGCTGTACGAAGCCAAACGCACCGGAAAAAATCGGACTTGTTTGGGCTGATGCGCAGGGGTTGCACGCCGCGCTAAACCTTGGCAGCTACTTCCAATTCAGGTTGAGCTTGCGATGTGATGCGATGCGACCCCGCGCAGTCGCGCAGGTACAAGTTGATCACGGGGTACGGAAAGCCCACGTCTTCTGAGATGGTTACGAGGAAGGAGATCGACTCCCCGTCGAGCCGAATGGGCACGCTTGCGAACGACTACTTTACGAACGACGACTCGGCAGCGCCTTCGCTCACATTTCCAGTTGAAGCTCTACACCGTCTATTTAGTCGGCACTGCAAACTTGAGTTCACCTCAATTGAAATGATTGCAGCGGCGTCATGTGCGCCGGTCTCGAACCGTTCAAACATTTCCTGACGTTGATGAACCAGCCACGTTCGTCAGCAAACTCCTGAAACGCTTTATCTGCCGCCCAGCGCGCCCTTCAGCCAACAGCGCGGCATGCCCTGGTCGGCCTTCGCGTGGCCAATCAGCGGCTCAATGGCATGGCACCGGTTCAGCCACTTGAGTTGTAATTTAGTGAGCGACATGTACTTGCCTCGGTGACCTGGGCTACCGGGCTTGGGCAGCGACAACCCGAACGTGGAAATCAAAAAACCCTCTTCGCCCAAGGCGCGGCGAAAGCGGCCAATCTGGGTGGCATCACAGGGCAGGCGCGGCGCGTAGCAGTCCATGCCACCGCAGGATTGCCGCACCACGCGAATTTGTGAACTGACGATTCCAGCGCTGCACGAGTTCTTTATCGCTGAGGTTGAAGGCGTTCTTCAGGTATTGCAGCTGGCCATCAATCGGACGGCCTGACGGTGACGGCCTGCGGGGCTGACGCCCGCGCCGAATTCGACTTCGTGTTCACCGAGCAAGTCCTGCGTTGCAGTCAACAAGCTGGGACGCGCCTTGCGGGCGAAGTGGGGTGTCAGCGCTTGTTCAATCGCGCCCCACGGCAGCCGTTTGCTCAGCACCACCAGCGGGTGGCTGTGATCAACAATCTCCTCCAGGCGGGCGCGGAAGAAATCAGCGGCCTCGATCATCGAAATCCCCCAGAAAGTAGGTTTTGCAACAACGTTTCCTGAGAGATTCAGCGCACCGCGTTTACCCCGTATCGTTAGCATTCATGCGGGGGGTTGCGGTATTGCTGGGCCGACTAAAGAGCGTCTGGGATGGCAGAAAGCGGCTGTGACGCTGGCCAACAAGAACGCGCGCAACTTGTGGGTGGTGATGACCAAGAGCGGAGCGTTTGATGCACGGCACACCAGCGTCAGGCCAGAGATTACAACGTTAATCACACCAGCATTTACGACCGCATAGCAACCGAAGAATCCACCCCGCAGCAGGCATCGGCCAGAAGATGAAATGACGGGTCAGACCGACAGCAGGCAAGCTCGAATGACCCTCGGAGGCTCGACACACCGATGTCCACGGGATCGGAACGGAGAACCTGCTGAGCCGAGGGCATGACATGCGACATCTGGGCCCGCACACCAGCTGAAGGTTCATTAACAGCGCCCGTGCAACAAGGCCGGCTTTAAAGAAGCTGTCTGTTTCCTCGTTCATGCCCTTCAGCGGCACCGCCTACATTTTTATCAACCGCAACACCAAACGGAGATCGTCATGAAAACGAAAACATAGACCGAGTTCAGATTGACAAAGTGAGAAGTCCCTTTAAGGGGTTTAAGCGGCGCTTGGTGTTACCCCTTCTTGTTGCCAAGAACAAGAAGTAGCCCGCCGATCACGATGGCACCAATGCCCGCCCACATTGGAACGTTGACCTGTTTCTTCTCTTTGACGGATAGCTCGATTGGGCCGAGTTTGACTGCCGTCGTGTCTTTGGTGTAGCTGAACCCGCCGTAGACCAAACCGAGGGTACCGGCCACGATAAGCACTATGCCGATGAGTCTTGTGGTGTTCATGTGGTCTTCGTCTCCAACAAAGGGCGCATTCATGGTTTCGCGGCGGGTTGCCACACAGATCGACAGGTACCTGTCTGCGGAACTGAGCGTTCGTAAAGTTGCGTGCAAAACAACGTTGTGGGCATTTTGCTCCAACGGAGTTGCGTTGCTCCTGCACCCCGTGCTCGGACGTTCGTCGTGCTGCTAACGAAGCTGTAGAAAAACCAATTTAAGCCTGCCTTTCAGGCACACCATTTGCAAGTCATGCGGATCAGCAAATCGGAGGGATTTCATGGCCCGCTACAAGCAAATCGACACCAGCCCGCGCTTCCTTGCCGTGGACCTTGAAGCCCAGTTATTGCCCGGCACCTTCGAGCACGCGCTAAACCATCTGCTCGACCACGAGATCGACCTCAGCGCCTTCGATGCCCGCTTCAAAAATGATGACACCGGCGCATCTGCCTTCCCGCCCGCCATGCTGCTCAAGGTCGTGCTGCTTGCTTACTCACGCGGCGTCATCTCCAGCCGTGGCATTGAGCGTCTGTGCCGAGACCACGTCACCTTCATCGCCCTGAGCGGCGACAGCTGCCCTCACTTCACCACCACCCGCATCGCCGCCTTCATCAGCGGCTTGGGTGACCTCATCGGCCAAGTCTTCAAGCAAGTGCTTCTGGTCTGCGATGCACAGGGCCTGATCGGCCGCGAGATGTTTGCCAATGGTCTGACAGAAGCGGCGTCAAGCTGCCCTCCAACGCAAGCAAACAACGCAGCGGCACACGGGCTGACTTCATCCACCAAGCCGACAAGATGGAAGCCGCCGTGCAGACCCTGCTCAAGCGCCACCGCGAGGCTGATGGTGCTGACAGCGCCCAAAGTACCGACAAACCCGAACCACCATTGCGCGCCAAAGAAACCCGGCGCATCGAGAAACTTCAAACCGAAGCCCGCCGCATTCGCGCCTGGCTGACGGCCAACCCCAACGACAGACCGGGCAGCCGCGGCACCATCCGCAAGAGCAACCAAACCGACAACGAGTCCGCCAAGATGGCCACCAGCAAAGGCGTCATCCAGGGCTACACCGGCGTGGCCGCGGTGGATCCCAAGCACCAAGTCATCGTCGAAGCCCAAGCCCACGGCACCGGCTCGGAACAAGAGCTGCTCCTGCCCGTGGTCAAGGCCATGGAATCGGTGCTCGCCAAAGACACCCTCATCACCGCCGATGCGGGCTATCACAGCGAAGCCAACCTAGCCGCCTTGGCCGAACTCCAATGCGACGCGCTCATCCCCGGTCACTACATGCGCGCGACATGCGCGCCCGCGACGAACGCTTTGCCGACAACGACAAACACAAGCAAGCACCCGACCCGCTTCACAACAAAAGCAAAGC
>JANPNT010000448.1:0-7931 GCA_031427655.1 Burkholderiales bacterium | reverse complement strand
GCCGCATCGACTCGGCGCGCATTGCCAGCATCAAGGCTGAAAACGCCGGGCTCAGCTTGGCCGGGTCGGTGGTGGCCAGCGACGCCTTCTTCCCCTTTCGCGACGGCCTCGACGTGGTGTGCGAGGCCGGTGCGACTTGCGTCATTCAGCCAGGCGGCTCGATGCGCGATGACGAAGTGATAGCTGCCGCCAACGAGCGCGGCATTGCCATGGTGCTCACGGGTGTGCGGCATTTCAGGCATTGATGTTGAAGCGCTTCACCGCAGAGGCGCAGAGGTAGCGCAAAGAAAAGCTGGAGGGGAACACCCACAAACTATTTGCCCTTCCTCTGTACTCTTCTGCGTTCCTTCGGCGCTCTCTGCGCCGATGCGGTGAATGAATTCCAAAGTCCGTCGCGGTTAACCTGCACCACATGAAGCTTCCCGAAGCCGCTGGCTTGTTCCTGGTGTTCCTGGCCCGTCTCATCACCGGCGCGCAGGGGCATTGGTACGGCTGCCCGCCCAAGGCCGAGCAGCGCATTTACTTTGCCAACCACCAAAGCCATTTCGACGGCCTGTTGATTTGGGCCGCGCAACCTCGCGAGCTGCGCGCGCAAACGCGCTTGATTGCGGCGCGTGATTACTGGACTGCCAGCCCGCTAAAGCGTTGGATCACCGCCGACATCTTGAATGCGGTGTACGTGAGCCGCCTGCGCACCCAAGACGAAGACCCACTCGAGCCGCTGATGGAAGCGCTTCGCAACGGCGATTCGTTGGTGATCTTTCCCGAAGGCACGCGCGGCAACAAAGGCGACCCTGCGCCGTTCAAAGCGGGGCTCTTTCATTTGGCCGAAGCCTTTCCCAACGTGCAGTTGATCCCGGCCTGGGTCGACAACGTGCAGCGCGTCATGCCCAAGGGCGAAGTGGTGCCGGTGCCCATACTTTGTTCGGTCACCTTTGGTGCACCTTTGCAACTCAATCCGGGTGAAGACAAGCGCGAGTTTTTAACGCGCGCGCGGGCTTCGGTGATCGCCTTGAAGGATGTGCAGTCGGGCGATGCGCCTGCGGTGATTGTTTGATGGCCGCGTCGTGATTGAAGTCCATGCTTGACGGCTTGAGAGCGCTCACCAACCTCAGCATCACCCAACAAGTGGGTCTGCTTTTTGTGGGCCTGTTTGGTGCGCTGATCTTGATCACTCTGGTGGCTTTTGGCCGCACGCTGCGCGACCAAACTTCTGAGCAACTCGACACTCACGAGCGTTTCAAGCGCGACTTGCGCTCCGTGTGGGCCGGAGCTGTTTTGTTTTGGGTGGCATGGGCTTCGGGCGCGGTGGTGGCCACCTTGCTGTTTGGCGTGTTGTCTTTCATCGCGCTGCGCGAATTCATCACGCTCACCCACACGCGGCGCGGTGACCACCGCAGTTTGCTTCTGGCATTTTTTGTGGTGCTGCCGTTTCAGTTTGTGTTGGCGGGCAGTCGGCGCTTTGATTTGTTCACCGTTTTCGTGCCGGTGTATGTGTTCCTGGCCATGGCCGTGGTCAGCGCCTTGGGCAATGACGCGCACCGGTTTTTGGAACGCACCGCCAAAATTCAATGGGGCGTGATGGTGTGCGTCTACGGCATGAGCCACGCGCCTGCCTTGCTGTTGCTCGACCTGCCTGGCTACCAAGGCCGCGGGGCTTTCTTGGTGTTCTTTTTGGTGATGGTCGTGGCCACCGCGCAGTTGATGCAAGAAGCCGCCAGCCGCCGCTTGCGCCGCAGGCCGGTGGCGCGCGCCATCAGCCGCTCATTCTCGTGGCGCGCTTGGGGCATCGGTTCGCTCGCTGGCGGTGTGTTGGGTGTGGTGCTGTTCTGGGCCACACCATTTGGGCCGCTGGCCGCCTTGGGCATGGGCGCGATTGCCGGTGGCACGGGCACCCTTGGCGAGTTCGTGATGCGGGCCTTGAAACGCGATGCGGGTGTGCGCACCTGGGGCGGCAAGGCGTCGGTCACCGGAGCCGTCGGCTTGCTTGACCGCGTGGCACCGCTGTGCTTTGCCGCGCCGGTGTTCTTCCATGCGGTGCGTTGGTATTTCGGTTTGTAGAAGCAAATGACCTTGATGCGCATTTTGGGCATAGACCCAGGACTTCGAACCACCGGCTTTGGGGTGATCGAATCCGAAGGTAATCAACTTCAATACGTGGCCAGCGGCACCATCAAAACCGACGCGGTGGACATTGGCCAACTACCGGCACGATTGAAAATTATTTTTGACGGCGTGCGTGAAGTCACCACGCGTTATGAGCCAACGTGTGCGGCGATAGAAATCGTCTTTGTGAACGTCAACCCGCAGTCCACGTTGCTGCTTGGCCAAGCGCGCGGCGCAGCGCTGACGGCCTTGGTGTTCAACGATTTGCCGGTGTCGGAGTACACCGCGCTGCAAATGAAAAAGGCCATCGTCGGCCACGGCAAAGCGGCCAAAGAGCAGGTCCAGGAAATGGTCAAGCGCTTATTGAAATTGCCCAGCGTTCCGGGTGCGGACGCCGCCGATGCGCTGGGCTTGGCCATCTGCCACGCGCATGCTGCAGTGTCGTTTGCGGCCATCGCCAAAAGCGCGACGATGTCGCGCAAGTCGCACGCGCAGTACAAGGGCAGCCGGACGTATTGAGGGGCGCCTCAACGCGCTGCTCTGGCCCTACTTGGCAGGCTCCATCACCGTCACGGTGTAAGAACCGTCTAATTTTTCAGCGCTGAACATCACCTTGTCACCGGCCTGAAGCTTGTCCAGCATGGCCGCGTCTTTGACCTTGAACACCATGGTCATGGGCGGCATGTCGAGGTTCTTGATCTCGCCGTGTTTGAGGGTGATTTTCTTGTTCTCTTTGTCGACCTTGCGAACCTCGGCGCTGGTCAGGGGCGCAGCAGCGGTGTTCGCGCTCGCTGGGGATGCGGCAGCCATGGCGTGGCTGGCAGCCTGAGCCGAGAGCGTGCAGCTGAGCAACAAGCCAGCCAGTGCCGAAAGTGTTTTGTTGGATGTGTTCATGACATTCTTTCTCGAAAAATTAGGGCGTTGGAATTAGAAATGAGGAACGAGGAATGAGGAAATTGAATTGGCTGAGAGGATCAAAATCATTGTCAGAGCTGCGACGCCTTTTTTGCGTTTGTGACCTTGATTTTCCCCACCATGCCAGCCGAGTAGTGCCCCGCAATGAGGCACGCAAAGTCAAAGTCGCCGGCGCGGTTGAAAGTCCAAATAATTTGCCCAGTTTGGCCTGCTGGTACGTGCGCCATGTAAGGCTCGCTGTGTTCCATGTTCGGGAACTTGACCATCAAGGCGGCGTGTTCTTCAAGATCCTTTTTGGTGCCAAGCACAAACTCGTGCAGTTGCGTGCCTTCATTTTTGATGACCAGTCGCACCGTCTCGCCTTGCTTTACCGTTAGCACGTCGGGCGTGAAGCGCATGGCGTCGCTCATGGTGAATTGCACGGTGCGTTGAGCGGCTTTGCCATCACCGGCAATGCCCCAATCCTTCTGCTCTTTTTTGACTGCTGCGGATTTGGCGGCATGGTCTTGGTTGCCTCCTTTGTTGACATGCGCCGATGCCGCAGCCGCGCTCATCAGCAACGCGGACAGCGTGACGCCAACTCGGAAAAGTTTCTTACGGTTCATGGTCGAGCCCTTCAGTGTTTGTGTTGAGCCGAGTCGGCACCGGGCTTGCGCACCGTCACTTCGATTTCTGTTTGAGGGCCCGACTTGGTGCCCGGTTTGGTGCCCGGTTTTGCAATCGCCGAAGGTGGCGCGAAGCCATTGCCTTCGGCCTTGAAGCGTGCCGGATCGGGCAGCGCGCCTGTCCATTCAAACGCCACCGTGCCCGCAGGCTGCTCATACCAACCGGGGTCGGTGTAGTCGCCCGCTTTTTGGCCTTTGCGCACCTTCAGCACGCTGAACATGCCGCCCATGCCGACCGCGCCAAACGGGCCGGTGCCGGTCATCATGGGTGCGGTGTTGTCAGGCAAGGGCATTTCCATTTCGGTCATGTCGTGCATGCCGCGTTCGCCCATCACCATGTAGTCGGGAATGAGGTTGGTGATTTGTTTGGCCACGCCGCGGTGGTCCACACCAATCATCGTGGGCACGTTGTGGCCCATGGCGTTCATGGTGTGGTGGCTCTTGTGGCAATGAAAGGCCCAGTCGCCTTCTTCGTCGGCGACAAATTCAATCTGCCGCATTTGGCCCACCGCGATGTCGGTGGTGACCTCCGGCCAACGGCCTGCCTTGGGCGTGGGCCCGCCGTCGGTGCCGGTGACGGTGAATTCATGGCCGTGCAAATGGATGGGGTGGTTGGTCATGGTGAGGTTGCCGATGCGAATGCGCACCTTGTCGTTTTTGCGCGCCACCAGCGGTGAAATTCCGGGGAAGATGCGGCTGTTCCAAGTCCATAAATTGAAGTCGAGCATGGTCATGATCTTCGGCGTGGCACTGCCGGGGTCGATGTCGTAGGCGTTGAGCAAGAACACGTAGTCGCGGTCGACTTCGTCGATGAGCAGGTGCCTCTGTCCCTTGTCAACGCGCGGATGCGTGATCCAAAAACCCATCATGCCCATGGCCATTTGCACCATCTCGTCGGCGTGCGGGTGGTACATGAAAGTGCCGGGGCGACGCGCCACAAACTCATAGACAAAAGTTTTGCCTGGGGCGATGGCGGGCTGTGTCAAACCCGTCACGCCGTCCATGCCGTTGGGCAAGCGCTGGCCGTGCCAATGCACGCTGGTGACTTCGGGCAGCTTGTTGGTGACGAAGATCCGCACCCGGTCGCCCTCGACCACCTCGATGGTCGGGCCGGGGCTTTGGCCGTTGTAGCCCCACAGGTGGGCCTTGAAGCCGGGTGTCATTTCGCGCACCACCGGCTCGGCCACCAAATGAAATTCCTTTACGCCTTGGTTCATCCGCCACGGCAGCGTCCACCCGTTCAGTGTGACCACCGGGTTGTAAGGCCGGCCGGTGGCAGGCAGCAGCGGTGGCATGGTGTCGGGCGTGGTTTGCAGCACCGGTTCGGGCAGGGCGGCCATCGCTACTTTGCTGACTGCGGTGGCCGATGCCGCGGCGGTGATGGCCCCGGCTGTGCTTATGAAATTGCGTCTGTTCAGCATGTGATTTCCTTGGTGTTTTCGAAGGCGCTCAGTGCGCCGCAGCGGCGGGCTCAGCGGCCATGCTGGGCGCGCTGGCAGCCGACATCGAAGGCTTGCCGATCAGCGCCATGTCGAGATCGGCCTGCGCCAACCAAAACACTCGCAGCGCTTCAATGGACGCATTCACGCTGGCGATTTGCGATCGCGCGTCGGCCAACAACTCAAACACGCCAATCAACATGCCGTTGTAGCGCAGCAGGTTTTCGTCAGAGATTTGTTTGCGCAGCGGCACGATCTCGTCGCGGTGGTGGCGCGCGACGTCAAACGCCGAGCGGTAGCCGGTGTAGGCCTCGCGCACTTCCGAGCGCGCGTTCACGGCGGCCTCTGCCGCGCGGTTGACGGTTTGCATGTAGACCGCTTCGGCCTTGGCCACGCGCGCATCGCCCCAGTCGAACAGCGGCAGCTCAAAGCTCACCTCCCAACCGCGTTGCGTGGGCGCCTCGTTCGAGCTGTTGCGCACTGCGCCCAACTCCAACACGTTGATGAAACGCGTGGTGCGCGCCAGGCCGAGGTTATTTGCGGTTTGCTGCGCTGCCAGCGCGGCGGCTTGCAGGTCCAAGCGCTGCGCCATGGCCACTTGTTCGACATGGGGCAAATCGAGCGGCGCTTTGGGCAAGTCAGGCAAGCGTTCGGGCAGCGTGAATTGGGTTTGCGCGCCCCATGCGCCCATCAAGCGCGTGAGTCGTTCGCGCGCGGCGCGCTGTGCTTGCTCGGCGTGCGCGAGGTTCACTGCGGCATCGGCCGAAAAGCTTTGTTCGCGGGCGCGTTGCAGCTTGTTGAAGTTGCCCACTTGTTCCATGCGCCGCGCCAACTCGGCGCTGGCGTCTGCGGCTTGCTTCACTTGGCGTGTGTAGCGCACCGCCTCATACGCGGCCACGGCGTTGACCCAGGCTTTGCGGGTGTCGGCAGCGAGTGTCAGCACGCTCAATGCCACTGCGTTTTGCGTTTGCTGAAAGCGCCGCATCTGTATGGGGCCGATCAACGGCATCGCCAACAAACGCGCCAGGTTGAAGTGCAAGCCACGTTCGGTTTCGACTTCATCGCCGCGCGTCAATCGGCCCCAACTGAAGCCAGGGTTGGGCAAGCGGCCGGCTTGAACCAACTCGGCCTCGCCGATGCCCAGCTCGGCAAAGCTGGCTTGCAAACCGCGGTTGTTGAGCAGCGCGACTTGCACCGCGTCGTCCATGCTGAGCGGCTTCTTGAGCAGCTCGCTCACGCGTTCGTTGATGCGGTCTTGGTCGGCGTCAGAGCGCGCCCACACCACGTCTTTGCCGAGGCGGGTTTGCGCGGTTTTTTCGACGCTGGCAAAGCCGCCGTCAGGGCTGAACGTGGCGCAGCCTGAAAGCACAAGCGCTGCCACAACAGGGAGCGTTTTGTAGTGGATGGCGGTCATGGCTTGTGGTGTTGGTGCGCGTTGGACGGCGTTGCTGACGATGCAGCAGGTGCAGGCGGTGCGATGACTGCGGGTGCGGGTTGGGGAACGGGTGCAGGAACGGGAACGGAAGCGGGTGCGGGGTCGGGTGAGGGCTCCTGCGCCTCGCGTGCGTAAACACGCCATCCGCCGATGCGTGCAGCGGCTTCATTCGCCTCGCGCCATGACAAGGGTTTCGCGTCGTCACCAAGGCTTCGGTAGTTGGCGAACGATGATTGATACGTCAATCTGGGCACGACTGCGTTGGCGTTCAGTGGGTCTGGCCGAGCGGCAGTTTGCGCGGCGACGCTTGTGCAAATAAGCAGGGCTGCGCTCAGCGCGCTGGCGTTCTTGATCGAGATGAGCATGAAGTCTCCCAGCGATGTCGGGCAATGACATCAATGCGACCGTTCGAGGTGCCCAAGTGCGGGCTGTCTCGGAGGCTGCTTACGCGGTTGCCCGTGATCGGAAATTGTTGTGAGCGCGGATGCGCACTCGAACGATTTGATACGGGTGTGGCTGCTTCGTTAAGCGGGCAGGGCGTTGCGCGGAGGGCGGTCGAGCCTGTCAACCAACGCGTGACCAGTGTCGGTGCCAACCCAGCTTGTGCGCTGGGCTGCGACGGTCGGACGTGCGTCCAGCACCGTCTCTGCGGTGGCCATCGCCACGCTGTGGCACAGGTCGCACAAGGTACAAGCCGTGTGTCCGCCGCCACCGGGTTCGGGCGCTGCTTCAAGGTCAGGCTGCAAAGCTTCGCCGTGGCAAGGAGCCGCAGCGTGATGCTGCTTGGCAGGTGCTGCTTGCTTGGTGGACACCGCTGCAGTCGCAGCCACGACCGTGCCGATCGCCATGCTCACTTGCATTTCGCTCGTGGCCCAGCCGCGCAGCGGCAGGAGCGCCAGCAAGATCCACAAAATGAGGGGGCGAAAACGCATGAGGCAAGAGATGATGTGTTGCGACGCTTCAGTATAGGCAGCGCACAGGGTCGATGGAGTTGCGCAGCGGCGCAGAGTTCCACGGCTCAGGCGAATCAATCGGCAATAAGCCTTGCGAGCGCGACCCTACAATCTTTGCACCCTTTCTTTTTTGCGGACGCCCCATGACTTCTGACCCCTCCGCCGCACCCACGGTCACCGCCGACGGCTGGCACATGGGCACCCATGCCGCCGCACTGGGCGGCGCGGTGCTGGCGATGCGCTGGTCGCGACGCGCCCGGGACCATGAAGGTTTTGCCTTCGGCGGCTGGAAGATCGAGGTGCTGACGCAGATTCAATGCGCAACCCATTTCGGGAAAACAACTGTTCAGGCGAGGCTCCTACGAAAGCGCACAGTGGCGAGAGCTGCATGAGAAAGCGATAAGTTGCTGGCGATTTT
>JANPNT010000447.1:0-2822 GCA_031427655.1 Burkholderiales bacterium | reverse complement strand
GTTCGAGTAGGTCACTCTGCTGCCGGCCGCTTAGTGCCTGCCCTTGACCCAGTTTGGGTAAGTGCTGGTGGGCGTTGGCGTTGGCGTTGGCGTAGGCGTTGGCGTTGGCGTTGGCGTTGGCGTTGGTGTTGGTGTTGGTGTTGGCGTTGGCGTTGGCGTTGGCGTTGGCGTCGGTGCAGGTGGCGGTGTCGCCGCTGCGGCTGCGGCGTAAGCCGCGGAGAGGCTGGCGGCATTCGACGTCGCGAGCAAGCGCGCGAGCGGCAGGCCGTTGGCGACGATTCGCGAGATGTTGATAAGAGCCTGACCGTAAGCGTTCGGTATGCCGCTGACCACGGGCGCACTGCCGAGGATGTCGAGCCCTGCAGGCAGGCCGAACGCGGCGAGCAACGCTGCGCTGCCTTGCGTGAAGCCGGCCGGCGTGACGTTGGCCGCCGCGACTGCGGCATTGAGCGCCAGCGTCGTGAGCGGCGTGAGGTAGGCGCTGGCGGCAGTGCCGTTGGCATCGACCAGCGCGGTGAGCACCACGCCTGCGGCCAGGCTGAGCGTGGCCGCGGTTGCTTCGTCGGTGTAGCTGCCGCCGGTGGCCTCCAGCCAGACCGGGCCGGCAGCGATCGGCACGCTCAAGCTGTAGTTGCCGGTCGCGTCGGAGGTCACGCAGTTGCCGAGCGCGGCACCGCGGGCAGCCCCTGCGACGGCGAAAGCGCAGACCGAGGCACCGCCCACCGGCCCCTTGACGACGGCGCCCGAAAGCGTCGTACTGGGTGCGGTGAGTGACGACGTAGCAGCGTCGTCGCCACCATCGCAGCCGCTCAGGGCGAGCGACACAATCCAGCCGACGGCCAGCAGGCGCGGTTGAAGGGCGAGGATTCGGGTTGTCATGATGGACCTTTCGAAGTGGGCGGCAAATGGCCAATGAGGGTGTTCATTGACAGACGCAGCCTCGCGTGCCCGAAAGGCTCATCGGAGCCCAAGTTTTTTTGGGCGGGCGTTTTTCCGTGGCGCAAGCCGTTGTTCCACAGCGAGCGGAGCAGCACGGCCTTGGCCTTCAGCAGCTCGTAGCCGGGGATCGGGAGCTCGCCGCCGAGGTTGAACAGCTCGTGCTGAATGACGACGAGCAGCTCGCGCACGTCGGCCGGCAGCGGCTCGGCGAGCAGCACGCCGAGTTGCGAGTTCAGCTCATTCACACCGCACACCGCACGCCATACATCGCCCATCACCTGCGCGCGCAGATGGTCTTTTGGGACGTGGAATCACCGGCGAGCGCAGCTTGGCCCAAGTTGTAGATGAGGGCGCCCGCACACCTTGCTCGCGAAGCGGGGTCCGCTCAATCCGCGCAGCGAAGTGATGCGTACACCACAGCGGATCAGGTGCAGCTTGGCCTTGGCATGAGCGCTGCCAGACGCTGCATGAACTGCAGCGGCGGCATCGCCAGATGCTTGGTGCCGTCGCGCTAGGGGGGTCTTGAACTTGAGCACCACCTCCCCGGCGACGTTGGTTTGCACGCGTTTGTTGGCCAATCCCGCGCCCGGACACAAACAGTCCTGTGGACTGTTTATGCATGTCGAGGGGCCCGGCCTCTGGCCCGGCGCGGCCTGCGGGGCGGGCGGGGGTTTAGCGGCACAGTTGCTCCAGTGCGTGCCGGTCGCCGGCCGCGCAGCGCACCGCTGCGTGCAGGCTGAACCCGTCGATGACGGCACACAGCGTCTGCTTGCAGTCCATATGCCTGGGCATTGCACCTTGCAGCGTCAGCACCTTCTGGCCAGCGCGCGGGCCGAAGGCGATGCGGTAAGTACAGGCCGCAGCCTGCAGCGGTCTGAGTACGCGGGCCTCGTCCGAATCGCCGTTGTTGTCGGCCATGTAGGTCGAGCCCGCGGCATGGCCGCCATCCTTCTCTCGATCGATTTATTTGAAAGCACCCACCCAATGAACGCTTCCGAAAGCAAATCTGCCCCAGCACGCCAGAAGGCACCGTTGCGCACGCTGGCCGACCTCGACGCATCAGCAACCAAAGACGTGTCGGCTTCAATGAATGGCGTGCTGGCCGACATGTTCGCGATGTACGTAAGAACCAAAAACTTTTATTTGCACATGAGCAGCCCGCACTTTCGGAAATACCACGTGGTGATCGATGAGCAGGCCAATCAGCTTCACGCCATGACCGACCCCACCGCTGAGCGCGTACGCAAGTTCGGCGGCACCAAGCTGCGCTTGATCGGCCACATTGCCCACACGCAGCGCGTTCTGGACAACGTCGCCCACCACGTCGAGCCGTTAGACATACCGGCCGAACTTTGCGACGACAAAAAGACATTGGCCGCGCGGCGTCGCGAATTTCTCATTGTTTGTGATGAACACAATGGCATCGGCATCGCCAACTTCATTCAGGTGTGGACAAACGAAACCGAGCGCCGCACCTGGGTCTTGTTCGAAGCCGGCCGACCACTGGACACTATGGGCCGGTAATAAAGTTCGAGCGGCCTTCGCAGGTCTGAGGACCCTAAAAAGTCGGCCCTGCAATACCGCTACACCCCGCATGAATGCTAGCGATGCGGGGTAAACGAGGTGTACTGAATCTCTCAAGAAGCGTTGTCTACAGATAATGTTTCTTGGGGGTTTCGATGTCCGAGACCGCTGATTTCTTCCGCGCCCGCCTAGACGAGATGGTCGATTACAAACACCCGCTGGTGGTGCTGAGCAAACGACTTCCCTGGAGCGCGATTGAACAAGCGCTTTCACCCCACTTCGCCCGCAAACCCCGACCTGGAGAGAAGATTTCCATACCGGATTTGCTCGGCGAACACGAAGTTGAATTCGGCGCGGGC
>JANPNT010000446.1:0-15891 GCA_031427655.1 Burkholderiales bacterium | reverse complement strand
GCGTCTTTTTTGACCACATCAATAATGAGGGCCACGATGAGCAGCGCTACGCTGGCTTGCACGCCGGGAAGTACCGCGCCCACGGCCACGATGGTGTGCAGCAGGTAGCTGAGGTTGCCGACGGTTTTGAGTGAGCGCTGTTGTTCGCTCAGTGGTTGGGTAGCGTCAATGATGTCGTTCATGTGCCGTTCTCCTCGCGGGATTTCATTTTTCGGGCTGCAAACTCTTCCAAGCCAGACAGGCCTTCGCGGCGTTCTAGCTCGGCCAACACATCAGCAGGTTTCAGGCCAAAAGCGCTCAAAGCCAGCATGCTGTGAAACCACAGGTCCGCCACTTCCCCTACCAGCTTGGGACCGTCTGCGTCTTTGGCAGCCATCACAACCTCGGTAGCTTCTTCACCTATCTTCTTCAAGATGGCGTCGGTACCCTTGTGAAACAAGCGGGCGACGTAGCTTTTTTCGGGGTCTCCCACTTTGCGCGCTTCGATGACGTCGGCCAGACGTGCCAGCGTGTCGTTGCTGTTGTTGGAAACGTTCATTTATAGATGCTCTGCGGGTCTTTCAACACCGGCTCGGTGACGTGCCAGGCACCGTCGAAGTAGCGTTGAAAGAAACAAGTGTGACGACCGGTATGGCAAGCGATGCCTGCCTCATCAGCAGCGTGGCCGTTTTGCGTGACTTGCAGCAGCAGCACATCGTTGTCGCAGTCCATTCTCATCGCGTGCACGGTTTGGGTGTGGCCCGACTCTTCGCCTTTGTGCCACAACCGGTTGCGCGACCGGCTCCAATAAACAGCTTCGCCGCGCAGCGCCGTTTGCTGCAACGCGTCGCGGTTCATAAAAGCGAACATAAGCACGTCGTTGCTGCCCACTTCTTGCGCAATAACAGGCACCAAACCTTGCGCGTCCCACTTCACATCGTCAAGCCATTTCATGATGTTGAGTGTAGCCATCAGCCCTGATGCGCCGGGGTGTGAGTGCGACCCAGGAATCTGCGCTCTTCGGCAAACCAAGCCAGCGCTGGCAAGGTGCCAGGCAGCACCGGCGTCACCGCAACCGGCAGCGTTTGCCAGGCCATGGCTTGCTGCTCACGCATCTCAAATTCACCCTGCCACTCAAACACTTTGCAAAAATGCAAGCGCACCCGCGCGTGCGGGTAGTCCATCACTTCGATTTTCCAGGCGTGGACATCGCCAATGTGGATGCCCAACTCCTCAAACAGCTCGCGCTTCAGCGCTTCCGCCACGGTTTCACCGGCTTCCAACTTGCCGCCCGGAAACTCCCAATAGCCAGCAAATACTTTGCCTTCGGGGCGTGAGGTGAGCAGGAAGCGACCGTCAGGGGCAATGAGCACACCCACAGCCACATTGACCGGGACCCGATCCGCCACCACGCTGTCGCTCATGCGTGATGCCGTCCTGAATAGTCCTTGGCGAACTGAAACGCCACGCGCCCTGAGCGCGAACCCCGCTCCAAAGCCCACACCAGCGACTCTTGCCGCGCCAGAACAATCGCGTCCTCACTGACCCCGAATCCGCGCAACCATTGCGCCGCAATGGCCAGGTATTCCTCTTGGCTGAAGGGATAAAAGCTGATCCACAACCCAAAGCGTTCGCTGAGCGAGATTTTTTCTTCCACCACTTCGCCGGGATGCACCTCGCCGTTTTCTTGGTGAACGTAAGTGAGGTTTTCCGCCATGTACTCGGGCAGCAAATGGCGGCGATTGCTGGTGGCGTAAATCAACACATTGGCCGAGGCCTGCGAGATCGATCCGTCCAAAATCGACTTCAGCGCTTTGTAGCCGGGCTCGCCCTCGTCGAAGCTGAGGTCGTCACAAAACACAATAAAGCGCTCAGGCCGGTCGGCCACCAAATCAACAATGTCGGGCAGGTCGACCAAGTCGGTTTTTTCCACCTCGATCAAGCGCAAACCTTGCGCCGAAAACTCATTCAAGCACGCCTTGATAAGCGAGCTTTTGCCGGTTCCGCGCGCACCCGTGAGCAGCACGTTGTTGGCCTGCTGACCCGCCACAAACTGCTCGGTGTTGCGCAGCAAGCGCTCCTTTTGAGGCTCCACTTCGACGAGATCGTTCAGCTTGATCGACGCCACATGGCGCACCGGCTCGATGACACCGGAACCACCGCGTTTGCGGTAGCGGAAGGCGGTCGAAGCCGACCAATCTGGAGCGGAAAGTGGGTGAGGCAGCACGGCTTCCAAACGGCCCAACAGCGCTTCGGCGCGGGCGATCAGGTGCAGCAAAGGGTCGGAGGAAGTGGGCATGCGAGGCGGGACCGGAGGCGGGGGAATCGAAGACGAAGTTTAGCGGTGGGATGAACGAGTCGGCGTTGCTCCCTCGCCTGGACGGAGAGGGTTGCGGAGAGGTGAAAGCGCGGCGGGGAGGCCGCTTGTGTTTCACGTTTTCACCTCCTGCCCTGCCCCTTCAAGGAGGAGGGAGCAAGCCGATGCGATGAAAAATGTTTGTTGACTGACAACTTTCAACCCCCCATCCCAGCCTCCCCCTGCCAGGGGGAAGGGGGGCCGACCGAAGCGCGCAAAGAACGGTGCGCTTGTATGAATCGGGGCCCGCGTTTTGGACAGTCAAGAGCGTGAGTGGAGGTTCGGACACAGCCCGGTCAAATTCGGGCTCATGGCTACTGTGCAGATGATCCGCACAAATGCGTCTTGAGCGCCTTTGCTTTGGTGACTTTCATTTGGCGCAGCAAATGAAAGTCACTCGCCTGCCGGGGCCAAAACTACAAAAGCGCCGGCTCGGTCGCGGCGAGCGGCAAACCAATCAAGGCAAATTCAAATACGACAAAGCAAGAACCCGAAACGCGGCAGCCGACGCAGCAGCATCAAACGCCGAACCCAACTCCTGCGCCAGCAAAGAAGCCACGTCGTCTGCCAAAGAAGCCGCTAAGGCGGCATCCAAAAACAAAAGCCGCGACCGCCTCGCCAACACATCCTCCACCGACCGTGCCATCTCGAAGCGCACAGCAAACCGCACCATCGCCTCGGTCAAGCCACCGCCTCCCTCGGCCCGCCACAACCATCGATCCGCGCCCGGCAACGCACGCAGCGCAGCCACATCGCTGCCGTACATCAGCTCGCCAGGTGACTTTGTCAAAGACATGACGGCAGCACCGCGCGCAGGCGACCCCGCCAAGGCCAAACGCTCGGTCACACCACCCGCCTTCGCAGGCAACAAAGAAGAAACAAAACACTGCGTCAACACGTCTTCGGCCATCGCGCGATAGGTCGTCCACTTGCCACCGGTCACGGTGACCAAGCCCGATTTGTCGACCAGCACCGTGTGCTCACGCGACAGGGCTTTGGTGTTGCCGCCGTCGTCTTCGGGCGGCTTGACCAAGGGCCGCAAACCGACCCACACCGAGCGCACATCGGCTCGCGTGGGCGCCTTGCTCAAGTAGCGGCCCGCCTCGGTGAGGATGAATTCGACCTCGTCGTGAAATGGAGTGGGCTCGGCGGCCAAGTCGTCGCGCGGGGTGTCGGTGGTGCCCAAAATGAGCTTGCCCATCCACGGCACCGCGAACAGCACGCGGCCGTCTGCGGTTTTGGGGATCAGCATGGCGTGGTCGGTGGGCAGGAAAGACGCATCCACAACCAGATGCACGCCTTGGCTGGGTGACACCATGGGCCGCTTTTTGGCGGCACCGGCTGCGACGTCCATGTTGCGAACGGCATCCACCCACACGCCAGTGGCGTTGATGACGCAGGCCGCATGAACTGTGAAGACCTCGCCGGTTTCGGTGTCGGCGGCGGTCAGGCCAACCACCTTTTCTCCTTTGTGCAGCAAGCCGTCAACGCGGCAATGGTTGACCACGCACGCACCTTTGGCGACGGCGGTTCTTGCCAAGGCCACGGCCAAACGCGCGTCGTCAAATTGACCGTCCCAGTACTTCACGCCGCCGTGCAAACCTTTGGCGCAAACGGTCGGCAGCAGCTTGCGCGTTTGGGCGCTGGACAACCACTGCGTGTCGCCCAAACCGCGCTTCCCAGCCAATGCGTCGTACATTTTCAAACCGATGCCATAAAAGCCGCGCTCCCACCACTGATAGCCGGGCATGACAAATGCCAAGGGCTGCGCCAAATGCGGTGCGTTGGCCAGCAAGCAAGCGCGTTCTTGCAGAGCTTCACGAACCAGGGCCACATTGCCTTGCGCGAGGTAGCGCACACCGCCGTGGACCAATTTGGTGGAGCGTGAGGACGTGCCTTTGGCAAAGTCGTCGGCCTCGAACAGCGCCACGCTGAAGCCGCGAGCAGCCGCGTCGAGCGCCACGCCCAAGCCTGTCGCACCGCCGCCGATGACGGCGATGTCAAACGCTTTTTTACTGCGCTGGTACGTGCGCAGGGCCTCAATTTGGCTTTGACGATTCATGGCGAATGCCCTTAGGTGAGCACCGAGTTTTGCGCAATGCCGGCGTCCACCAACACATGCTGGCCGGTCATGCCGTTGCTGTCGTCGCTGGCCATGAACAAGGTCACGCGCGACACATGGCTGGGGTCGAGACGGATCTTCAAACACTGCGCATCGAGGAAGCCTTGGTCGGCCGCCGGATCGCGGTGCAACTCAGTTTGACGCTCGGTGACGATCGCACCGGGCACCACCGCATTCACACGGATGTTGCGCGGCCCGAGCTCGCGCGCCAAGGTGCGTGTGAGGCCCAAGATGCCCGCTTTGGCGGTGGTGTAGCCCGCTAAATTGGGCCGCCCGCGCATCCAACTCACCGAGCCCATGTTGACCACCACGCCACCACCCGCTTGGGTCATGGCGGGGGCCACAGCTTGGATGGCGAAGAAGTAGTGTTTCAGGTTGAGGTTGAGTCGGTCATCCCAAAAACCGGGTGTCACGTCTTCCATGGCGTGGCGGTCGTCGCGGCCTGCGTTATTCACCAACACGTGAATGGGGCCGTGTGTGGCGATGATGCTTTTCAGCAAGCTTTGATACGCCGTCGTGTCGCGTACATCGCAAGCCGCATAGACGGGCGTGGGTTGACCCGCCGCTTTAATGTCCGCAATCAGCTGGTCACCGCCATTGGGCTTGGTGCCGCAAAACGCCACCTTCGAGCCTTGCGCGGCAAAGTGGCGAACCACGTCAGCGCCGATGCCAGAACTGCCGCCGCTGATGAAGACCAGCTTGTTGGCCAGTGAAGGGTAAATCGTGGTCTGCGTCATGCGACTTTCATGCCAATTCAGGCAAACACATTCGCCGGCAACCCAGGCACATCGACCCGCAGCGACAACACGCAACCAGCCCACGGCTGCTCAAGCAATTCATCCGCAGGACGGCCTTCAGACGCGGTAGTGATGTAGAGCGTTTTCAAATCGGCACCGCCAAAACACGGCATGGTCGGGCAGCGCACCGGCAAAGACACTTCGCGCAGCAACTCGCCTTGCGGCGACAAACGCAGCACGCGTTGGCCTTCGAACATGGCCACCCAATAGCAGCCTTCTGCGTCGACCGCTGCACCGTCGGGTCGGCCGCCGTACTCGTCCAGTGAGGCACCTGCCACCTTGGGCGCAAAGTGGGCAAAGGTGCGGCGCTGGTGCAGGTCGCCGGTGGAGGGGTCGAAGTCAAAGGCATAGACGGCATGGGCTTTGGTGTCACTCCAATACTGGGTGCAGCCGTCGGGGCTCCAGGCCAAGCCGTTGGACACGGTGATAGCGTCGGCCTTTTTCGTCAACGCACCATTGGTGTAGCAATACAAAGCCGCCAGAGCCGGGTCGCGCGGCTCGTAAATGGTGCCGACCCAAAAGCGGCCTTGCGGGTCGCATTTGCCGTCGTTGAAGCGTTCGGTGGCCACGTCGTAGGGCGCATCCAGCAGGTGCGTGCGTTCACCGCTTTGCGTGTCGAACCGGAACAAACCGTCGCGCATCGCCAGCAGCAACCCGCCGTCCACCATGGGCGCGCAACAGGCCACGTTGGTGTCGAAAGACCAGTGCTGCAAGTCAGCGGTGCGCGGATCGAAACGGTTCAGCTTGCGGCCGGGAATGTCGCAGTAATAAAGCACCTGCTCCACCGGATGCCACAGCGGCGACTCGCCCAGCAAACTGACGTCGAAGATGGCGAGTTGAACGTCCGGATCCACAGTTTTCATCACCGACTGCGAAATCACAGCACCGTCACGTCCAACAACATCGACGCTTCAAAACTCTCACCGGGTTGCAACGTGCGCAAACCGTGCGCGGCCGGGTCGGCCATGTGAATGGCATTGCTCACGTGGCTGACCGGCTCCACACAAAAGTAGTCTTTGTCTTGCGGCGTGTAGACCACCAAGTAGTTCAGCGACGAGCCCAGTTGCAGCGAAAACTTTTCATCGCGTATGCGCGCCGGTCCCGTCCAACCTTGGAAGCAATTGTCAAAGTTCAGGTGCGCCACATCGCCGTCGATGCCGGGCTGTGCATGCTTGCTGATGGGCAACTGGGTGGCATCAGATTCCCACCGATCGGTCAATTCCGCATGCACGCGGCTGCGCGCGCGCTTGGGGAAATACGGGTGCCATCCCAAACCCACCGGCTGCGCCAATTCGCTGGTGTTGGTGATGGACATTTGCATGCTTAACGTGTGTGGCGACAGCGTGAAATATTGGGTGGCCTCAAAAGCAAACGGCCAATGCGCATCGGGCGTGTGGCGGTAGCGCAGCACCACTTCTTGCGCGCTGTGCGACACCATGTCCCAAGCTCGCAGCCAGCCCACGCCGTGAACCGAGTGAGGGTTGTCGTCGAAGTTGGCCTCAAGCTTGTACTCCACACCCTTCCAGCGAAAGTGGCGGTAGCCCAAGCGGTTGGAGTAAGGCACCAGCGGGTAGCAGCCTGACTGACGCGAGGCCGTCAACACGGCAGGTGCCGTGCTGCGCAAAATGGGGGTGTCGCGGTGCCACAAGCCTGCAATGCAGCCACCTAAATCGGCGCGCACCGCCAAGCGCAAAGCACCCGCATGCAACTCGAAACTTCCTTCTTCGGTGGCGGCTTGGATGGTTGCTTGGTTGACGGAGAGTTGGGTCATGAGGTTCCTGGGGGAGTGTCGTTTCAAGTCATGCGTGAAGGGTTTGCGCTTCATCGTAACGCGTTGGACGGACTCGGTTCTACTGCAGCTTCCAGGCTTTGCGACATCACCACCTCCGTTCGGGCTGAGCGTGTCGAAGCCCCATCCCCAGCGCAAATGCGATCAGCTTGAGCTTGTCGAAGAACGCAATGTGGATGCTCGGGCACTTCGACAAGCTCAGTGCGAACGGGGATATTTGTGTCTCGAATTTAGAAAAAGCTCAACAGCTCACCAACCCGCCGGCAACACATCTTTCAACAGCACCGGCAAACCTGTTTCAATACTGCGATGCGCCGCCAAGCCAGTGGCAACGCTGCGCAGACCGTCTTCCAAACTCACCTCGGGCGCCCTGCCCGCCCGAAGGGCCGCCGCAAAGCGTTGATGCTCGATGTACGACGCGCCGAAATGCTGGCCCGAATATTTGATGTTGGTGTCCCACACGCGGCGAACCGACACACCTTTGCCGCTGCCCGAAGGCTCGCCCCAGACCTTGCGCGTGCCCCAGTCTGCGCGCTTGCCATAGCGCAAAGTGAGCGCGGGCAACAGAGATTCGAGCTTGCCGGTGTCGCCCACCACGGTGATGTGTTCGCTGTCGATGGAGTTCTCGGCAAACATGCACAAATCGAGCATGGCGCGCGCGCCGCTGGGGTATTCGACGATGACAAAGGCGCTGTCCAAAATGTCGGGCGTGCGGCCTTCGTAGCGTTCATCGAGGTGGTTCACGCGCTGACCACCCGATGCAAAAACGCGCTGCGGTTTTTCGCCCAACACCAGGTCCATCAAGTTGAAATAGTGGCAACACTTTTCCACCAAGGTGCCGCCGGTGTTGGCGCTGAAGCGGTTCCAGTCGCCGACCTTGGGATAGAAAGGCTCGCGGTGTTCGCGAATGCTGACCTGCTGGATGCGACCGACCGCGCCGTCGTGCGCCATGCGAATCATCTCGGCCACTGGCGGCATGTAGCGGTATTCCTGGGCGACCCAGACCATGCCTTTTCTCTTCTCAGCCAATCTCATCAGCTCGATGCCGTCTTCCATGTTGGTGACCACCGGCTTCTCGATCAAGATGTGCAGATCGGTGGCCAGCGCGTGGCGCATCATGGCGATGTGGGTGAAGTTGGGCGTGGCAATCACGACGGCGTCGCACAAGCCGCTGGCCAGCAGCGCGCGGTGATCTTCAAACACTTGCGGCGGCGAATGGCACAGCGCCAAAGCCGCCTCAATGCTGGAGGCCACGGTGTCGGCAATGGCGGTGACTTCGGCTCCTGGAAGTGCCTTGATGTTCTCGATGTGCTCGCGGCCCATGCTGCCGCAGCCCACGATGCCGTAGCGGATTTTGTTCATCCCGCTCTTACTCATCCTTTTAGCCCTCCTTGAGTCAAGCCGCCCACCACGCGTTCTTGAAAAATCGCGATCAACACCGCCACCGGCACGATGGCCACGATCAATGCGGCCGAGATGATGGGCCACGGAAAACTGAACTCGCCTTGGTACAGCGTGATGCCCACCGGCAAGGTTCGCATGGACGCGCTGGCGTTCAGCGACAGCGCCAGCAAAAACTCGTCCCACGCATTGACGAAAGCCAAGATGCCGGCGGTGAACACCCCCGGCGCAGCCAGTGGCAACACCACCGTCCACAGCGCGCCCAGGCGGGTGCATCCGTCAATCATGGCGGCGTTTTCCAAGTCCTTGGGAATGCTCTGAAAAAAGCTTACCAACACCAGCGTGCACACCGGCAAATTCAGCACCACATAGGGCAGCACCAAGGCAATGGTGGTGTTGAGCAAACCGAGCGCGCGCATGGTCTCAAAAATCGGCACCAACAGCGTCACCAACGGGAACATGCTGGACGCCACGATGGTAGTGAGGATGAGTTGGCGGTGCTTCAAATTCAGCCGCGCGATGGCGTAAGCAGCGAAGGCTGACACCACCAAAGAGAACAGCGTAGACAAGCCCGCCACCCACACGCTGTTGCCCATGTACTTGAGCAACGGCTGGTCGGTGAAGGCTTGCACGTAGTTGTCAAAGGTGAGCTGGTGCGGCCACCATGTGATGGGCTTACTGACAAGTTCAGTCTCGGTTTTCAGCGATGTGAGCAAGATCCACACGGCCGGAAAAAAGCCGTTGAACACGACCATGCAAGCCGCAATGAAGCGCAGGCTGCGGCCTTCGAAGAGCGTGTTCATTGATCTCCACCTATGCGCTTGAGGTAAACCGCTGTCACGCACATCGACATCAAAAACATGAACACGGCAAGCGTTGAGCCGTAGCCGACATCCAAGTATTCGATGGTGGTTTTGTGGATCAACATGGCCAGCGTCTCGGTGGCATTGCCGGGGCCGCCTTTGGTCATGGTGTAGGGAATGTCAAAGGTTTGCAGCGCGGTGATGGTGCGAAAAATCAGCGCCACGATGATCGACGGCATCAGCATGGGAATGGTGACTTGGCAGAACTGTTGCCACTTGGAAGCGCCATCAATCTCGGCCGCCTCGTACAGCGAGTTCGGGATCATTTGCAAGCCCGCCAACAAGATGAGCGCCATGAAAGAAGACGTCTTCCAAATGACGGTGAGGCAGATGGCGGCAAAGGCATAGCTCGGGGTCAACAACCACATGGTTTGCCCGTCGTTGAAAGAGCGGCCGCCGAAGCGCCGCACGATGTCGTTGACCACGCCGTATTCGGTGTGAAAGAACCATGCAAAGATCAAACCGGCAAAGCTCAGCGGCAGCGCCCACGGCAGCAACAATGCCAACCGCACCGGCCAGCGCCGCTTGAACGGCAGGTTGGCCAGCATTGCCAAGCCGAGGCCTGCGACCAGCGCGCCGGGGACGGTGATGAGGGTGATGAGCAGGGTGTTTTTGGCGGCGTTCCAGAAGTCTTTGTCGTTGACTACGTCCACGTAGTTTTGCCATGCAATGAATTTGACAGCGCCGGTGCCACCCGAAAGACGCAGGTCGTAAAAGCTGTTCCATATGAGTTTGCCTATGGGGTAGGCGACGATGAGGGCGAGGAGGAGGAAGGCGGGCGCGAGCAGGAGGAACGCGAGGGTTTTTTCGCTGGGGTCGCGCAGTCGGTCTAGAAACTTCAAAAAGTTCTTCTCTTTGCTCACAGTGCACATCCCCACCCCAACCTTCCCCCTGGCAAGGGGAAGGGATTTTAGCTACGTCCCCCTGGCAGGGGGAAGGAGTTTTAGCTCCCTCCCCCTGACAGGAGAGGTAGCGAACTCAGCGCATCACGCGCTGCAACCGGCTTTCAATCTCTGCGACCCCTTCAGCCGGGGTTTTCGTGCGCGCCAAGATCGCGCTGGTGGTTGTGCGGATGGCATCGCTGACCTCGCCGTAGCGCTCTGACTGCGGACGGCTGCGCCCCGCAATCACCACGTTGGCGGCGTCTTTGAACCACGGCACGCTCTTCAACACGTCGGCGTCGGTGTAGACGCCTTGCTGCGTGGGCAACAGTGAACCTTCAACCGCCAAAAACTTGCTGGCTTCAGGGCTGGCCAAAAACTTCACGAGCTTGGCCGACTCGGCTTTGCTCTTGCTGAAGGCGCTCACCGCCCACTGCCAGCCACCTACGCAAGTTGCACTCTTGCCACCGGCCATGGCAGGCAAAGGCATCACGCCGACCTTGCCTTGCACCTTGCTGTCTTTGTCGTCTTTGAAGCGGTCCCAGGCAAAGCCCCAGTTGATGGCAAACAGCACTTGGCCTGCTTTGAATTCGTTCACCGTGTCGGGCGTTTTGACTTCGGCGACGTTCTTTTTGATCACGCCCGCATCGACCATGCTGAGCCACTGATTCAGGCCTTTGACGGCCGCGGCTTTGTCCAGCGTCATCTTGCCTGCGGCGTCGTTGAAGTCTTTTCCTTGGCTCCAATACGGCAGCAAGAAGGTGCAGACCGCGCCTTCAATCGGCGCGCCTTGGATGCTCAAGCCTTGCAGGTTGGCGTCGCCCTCGGCCTTTTGAATCTTGCTGGCGGCAGCGCTCAATTCGTCCCAGGTTTTGGGTTCTTTCACGCCGTGTTTTTCGAGCAAGTCTTTGCGGTAATACATGAACATAGCGTCGGCAAACGCGGGCATGGCGGCAATCTTGCCGCCAACCACATTGGCGCTGGCGTACACCGGCAAGTAAGACTTCATTGCCACCGCCGGCTCGCCCACGTAGGCGTTCAGCGGCTCCAACCAACCAGCGCTGAAGTACTGCGCCGGGTTGACGATATCAATCATGTAGATGTCGATGGCGGTGTCTTTGGCGTTGAGCACGGTGCTCAGGTATTGACGCTGTAACTCGCTGGTGGCACCGCCCGTTTCGATGTCGATTTTTACGCCCGGGTTGGCGGTTTGGTACTGGTCAAACAGCTTGCGCATCAGGTCGGGGCGCTGGTTGGCACCGCCTGAAAAAACACGCAGCGAGGTTTGGGCGAAGGCGCTGGTGCTGACTGAGGTTGCAAGCGCAGCGGCAGCCAGCGCGAGGGTGGAAATCAAGATACGACGTTTCATGGTGAGTCTCCTGTTGTTGTCTAAAAAAGGTCTGCGGAAAGTCAAACGGTGATGGCTTGGCCGCTGGTGGCATCAAACAAACGCAGCGCATCTGCCGGTACAAACAAGTCCAGCTGATGGCCGCGGCGCTCCTTGAAGCTGGCGGCGCAGCGGGTGATCCATTCGGTGTTGCCGATCTTCATGGTCACCAAAGTTTCTGAGCCCAGCGGCTCTAACAACATCACCTCGGCGGGCAGGCGGATGTCGTTGGCGTTCAACGCGCTGAGGCTGACATTTTCGGGGCGCACGCCGATTTTCAAACTGCTTGCGGACGATGCGGCGCGCGCCAAAGAAGGAGGCAAACGCAAACGCACGCCGCCCAGATCGGCTTGGCCGTCCACCAGCGTGCAGTCGCTCAAATTCATTGGCGGCGCGCCTGTGAAACCGGCCACAAACAGCGCGGCGGGGTGGTTGTAAATGGCGTCGGGCGTGTCGTACTGCATCTTGTGCCCGGCTTGCAAAACACAAATGCGGTCGGCCAAAGTCATGGCCTCGGTTTGGTCGTGCGTGACATAAATGATGGTGGCACCCAAACGCTGGTGCAGGCGCTTGATTTCGGTGCGCATTTCGTTGCGCAGTTGAGCGTCGAGGTTGCTCAGTGGTTCGTCAAACAAAAACACTTTGGGCTGGCGCACGATGGCCCGACCGATGGCCACGCGTTGGCGCTGTCCGCCCGACAGCTCACGAGGTTTGCGTTGCAGCATGTGGTCGATTTTCAGCAACGCGGCGGCGTCGCCCACGCGCTGCTTGATCTCGGCCTCGGGTGTTTTGCGCAGGCGCAAACCGAAGGCCATGTTGTCGTATAAATTTTTGTGCGGGTACAGCGCGTAGTCCTGAAACACCATGGCGATGTCGCGGCTGCGCGGCGGCATGTCGTTGACCACCGCGCCGTCGATGCGCACCTCGCCGCCGGTGATGGGCTCCAGCCCCGCCACCATGCGCAGCAGGGTGCTTTTACCGCAGCCTGACGGGCCCACAAACACCACGAATTCGCCGTGCGCAATGTCCAAGTCCACCCCGTGGATGACTTTGTTTTTGCCGTCATAACTCTTGACGACCTGGCGCAGTTCAACGGCGGCCATGCTCAGTAGCCTGAACCAGACTCTTTTGCAGACAAGGTGCCACCACTCAGCGTGTGCACATGCTCCACGCCAGCCGTTTTCAACGCCGCAATGGCCCCGTGCGCGGCACGCATCAGCAGCCCCAAATCAGACGCGATGCCCACAAAACCAAAGCCCGCCGCGCGGTACTGCGCCACCACTTCCGGCGTGCCACCGACCGTCCCCACATGCAGCCCCAATGCTTTGCAGCGCTGAGCGGCTTGGGCCATCAGGGCCATCACATCGGGGTGCGTGAGTTGACCCACATGACCCATGGCACCCGACAAATCGGCAGGCCCCAAAAAGATGGCGTCCACACCCGGCACGGAGGCAATCGCTTCTAAATTGGCCACCGCTTCAGGCGTTTCCAACTGCACGATCACGCTGACAAGTTGGTTGGCGGTTTTGAAGTAATTTGGCAAGGTGCCAAAGCGCGAAGCCCGGCTCATCCCCGCCATGCCGCGCACGCCTTCGGGCGGGTAACGCGTCGCAGCCACGGCGTGTTTGGCCTCAATGGCGTTTTGCACAAACGGAAACAAGACGGTTGTGGCGCCTGCGTCCATCACGCGCTTGACCATGACGGTGTCGTTCCACGGCACGCGCACGATGGGCAACATCTTGGTGCTGGCCACCGCTTGCAGCAGGTGCACCACGTCCATCAAGTCCAGCGGCGTGTGCTCCATGTCGATCACGCCCCAATCGAAACCCGCGCAGCCCACCGCCTCGGCCACCAGCGGGCTGGCCGACATGATCCAGGTGCCGATGGGTGCCTGCCCGCCAGCGGCTTGCATCATTTGTTTGAATGCGTTCATGTGATTGCTTTCTCTGTTGTGGAGATTTAAAAAATCACAGGCTCAGGCGTTGCCGCCGTGCCTTGCAAAAAATCAAAATCACAGCCTTCATGCGCTTGCGTGACGTGCTGCTGATACAGCTTGGTGTAGCCGCGCACAAAAGGCTGAGGCGGTGCCACCCAAGCCGCTCGGCGGCGCGCCAATTCGGCGTCGCTGACCAACATGTTGAGTGTGCGCGCTGGCACGTCCAGCGCAATCTCATCACCGCTTTGCACCAAGGCCAAGGGGCCGCCTACTGCGCTCTCGGGGGAGATGTGCAGCACGCAACTGCCGTAGTGCGTGCCGCTCATGCGTGCGTCTGACAAACGCACCATGTCGCGCACCCCCAGCAACAACAATTTTTTCGGGATGGGCAGGCCGCCCCATTCGGGCATGCCGGGCGCACCGACCGGGCCCGCGTTGCGCAGCACGAGCACGGTGTTTTCGTCGACGTCTAAATTCAAGTCGGCCATGGCGGCCAGCATTTGCGGTTGGCTGTCAAACACCAAGGCGCGGCCGGTGTGCTGGAAGAACTCGGGGCTGGCAGCAGACGCTTTCATCACCGCCCCGTGTGGCGCCAAATTGCCGCGCAACACGGCCAAGGAGCTGCCGCTGCTCACAGGGTTGCTGAGCGGACGTATCACCTCGGCGTCCAACACTTTGCAGCCTTCGATGTTCTCAATCACGCTGCGGCCTGTCACGGTCAATTCACCTAGCGACAAATCGTCGCGGATCACGCTCATCAACGCGGGCAAACCACCGGCGTAATAAAAGTCTTCCATCAACTTGTCACCCGCCGGGAACAGGTTGGCGATCACCGGCACGCGACGCGCCACCGCGTCTAAGTCGTCCAGCGTCAAGCCCACTCCGGCGCGGCCCGCCATGGCAATGATGTGCACGGCAGCGTTGGTCGATCCACCCAATGCCATTTGCACCGCCACTGCATTCATGAAAGCACCGCGAGTCAGCAAACGCTGCGGCGTCAGGTCGTCCCAGATCATCTGCACGATGCGTTGGCCGCAGGTCGTGGCCATGCGCGTGTGCGCCGAATCCATGGCCGGAATGCTGGTGGAACCCGGCAGCGCCAAACCCAGCGCCTCGACCATGCTGGTCATGGTGCTGGCCGTCCCCATGGTGTTGCAGGTGCCGGGCGAACGCGTCATGCGCGACTCCAAATGCACCATTTCAGCGGCGCTCACGCGGCCTGCTTGGTGGTCATCCCAAAACATGCGGGTGTGGGTGCCTGCGCCCACGGTTTTGCCTTGATAACGGTCGTTCAGCATCGGCCCGGCCGGGCAAAAAATCGTCGGCAAGCCCATGCTCACCGCGCCCATCACGGTGCCCGGCGTGGTTTTGTCGCAGCCCGCCAGAAGCACCACGCCGTCGATGGGCAGCGAGCGCAGCAGCTCCTCTACTTCCATCGCCAAAAAGTTGCGGTAGAGCATGGTGGTGGGCTTGACCATCACTTCGCCCAAGCTCATGGCGGGCAGCTCAAACGGGTAGCCACCGGCCATCAACACGCCGCGCTTCACGCTCTCGGCGCGCTCGCGCAAATGCGCGTGGCAAGGCGACAAATCGCTCCAGGTGTTGACGATGGCCACGATGGGCCGCTGCAGCACATCCTCGCGGCGCAACCCCATTTGCTGAATGCGCTGTCGGTGCGCAAACGCACGCATGTCAGTGGCGGCAAACCAGCGGCGGCTGCGCAAGTCAGCGAGACTTTTTTTCATCAAGTGCGGGTCACTCAAAGATGGCGAGTTGAACAACGGGTTTCAAGGGATTTCCACTGGCTTTGTTACCGCTAACATTAGTGAGACAAAAGCATGCCGTCCATCAAGAAATACCCTGTCCTTTTGGCTGCGCCTGAGCCGCCTGCAACTGCCCCGGTGCGCAGCCGCCGTGGCCACGGCCGAGTCACGCTTCAAGAAGTGGCGGCGCAGGCAGGTGTCACTTCCATCACGGTATCGCGTTACCTGCGCGAACCGGGCGTTGTTGCACCGGCCACGGCGCTGCGAATTCAAGCCGCCTTGTCGGCCACGGGCTACGTGCCCAACAAGCAAGCCGGTCAACTCGCCAGCGGCCATTCGCGCATGGTGGCGGCCATCATTCCGAGCATTTCGAATTCGATATTTTCCGAAACCGTGCAAGGCCTGAGCGACACCTTGCAAGCCTCGGGCTACGAACTGATGCTGGCGTCCAGCGGCTATTCGCTGGAGCGCGAGGAAGCCCAAATTCGCGCCGTGTTGGCGTGGTCACCCAGCGCGTTGGTCGTGACGGGGCGGCATCACACCATCGGCTCTTCACTGCTGCTGATGGCGGCACAGCGCGGCAGAACGCCGGTGGTGGAAATTTGGGATCAGCCGGC
>JANPNT010000445.1:0-6846 GCA_031427655.1 Burkholderiales bacterium | reverse complement strand
GCCGGCGTGGCGGATTTCCTGGCGGTGGTGCCGAACGTCTGGCTCGAGAAACCGCTCGTGACCGAAGTTCTGCGCGCGTTCGTTGACCGAGGGAATCTCGTACCACTTACCTTGCGGCTGAATTCTTGGTTGCCCAAAATCATCTGGGTTGGTCGGCGAACCCACTGGATCAAAAATAACGACTCCATTGCCTGGATTGAAGACATAACTGCTTGCATCCTTGGGCTTCAAATTCCATCGCAGATCCACATCCTTCTTTTTCAAATTGACCACCATAGAGGCGTACTCAGCACGCACGCAGCAGGCGTCTGCACCAGCAGAGTTGATGTAGGACTGAACCTCCACATCCATCTGGCATTGACCGCCTGGACAGTTTTTGGGCCCTGGTTTGTCGCTCGTCATAGTTCGGGAACCTGAGGACATCAGTTTCTCCGTCACCAGCGGGCCGTTTGGCAACGGACACTTCGGGTCGAACACGATGGTGGGTTGCGCCGCCGCACCCGCGACGATGAACATGAAACCTGCGACCCACAACGCAGGCATTGTCGATTTGAGTATTCCCATTTCCGCCTCCACACAGTGAGTGCGCGTGTCGCGCACAGGCCAGTATGTTTTGGCAACAGCCTTCTGCCTATCCCGCAGACTGTGTACGCCTCACGCTCTCCGCAACTTCGCCGCACGTTCGCCGCAGACCATCTAAGCCCCAGCGTTCCACCTCAAAATCACACGCCGCTCAGGATGACTTGCCTCGAACCCCAAGATGCTGATCGACGCCGGGTCCAGCGCGAAGTGCTGGCCTTGCGCCACCGGCAGGCCGATCCACCGCGCTGCCAGCACGCGACTGAGGTGGCCGTGTGAAAACAGAATGACGTTGCCGCTCAGCTCGCGTAGGCGGGCGATGAGCAGGTCGGCGCGCGCACCGACCTCTTCGGGCGTTTCGCCGCCTTCGCAGCCTTCCGTCCAGAGGTCCCACGTCGGGTGCAGCTTGATGATTTCTGCGCTGCGCACGCCTTCCCACTTGCCGTAGTCCCATTCGGCCAGGTTGGGGTCGATCTGAGCGTGTGCACCCAGCCCGGCCAAGTGGCAAGTTTGGCGCGCGCGCAGTCGAGGACTGGTCAGCACCAGCGAAAACTCGAGGCCTTGCAGCGCGCTGGTCAGTTGGCTTGCCATAGCTTCGCCGTTCGGCGTCAGCGGGATGTCGCTGGTGCCGGTGTGTTGGCCCGACAGCGACCACGCGGTTTCGCCGTGGCGGATGAGATAGATTTTCAGTGGAGTGCTCATTTTTTCAGTTCACTTCAACTCCATCGCGGCGCTGTACTCGCCTCTCAACGCCGCACTGTTGCACCGCGCCCGGTGCAGCAAAGCCGCTTGCGCCGCCGCTCGATTGGCATCAAGCCCCGCCCAAATTTCAAGCGCCGGGTTCTGAATGGCGCGCGCAAATGAGAACGTCAATGTCCATGGCAACTTGCGTCCGTCATGCATGGCATTCAAGCGGCTGCTGGCTTGCTCACCCGACTGCCCGCCGGACAAAAACGCGATGCCGGGCACGGCCGCAGGCACGCTGCGGCGCAGGCATTGCAGCGTGGCATCGGCCACTTCCGCCGCTGTGTTTTGCGTCGTGCAGGCCGACCCCGCTGTCACCATGTTGGGCTTCAGGATCACCGCCTCCAGCACCACGCCTTGCTGCACCAAGTGTTCAAACACGCTGTGCAGCACAGCCTCGGTGACTTGCTGGCAGCGCGCTTGCGTGTGCGCACCTTGCATCAAAACCTCGGGCTCGATGATGGGCACCAAGCCTGCCTCTTGGCACAGCGCGGCGTAGCGGGCGAGGGCGTGTGCGTTGGCTTCGATGCAAGCGCGAGTGGGCAAGTTCGCATCGTCTATGGCGATCACACCGCGCCATTTGGCAAAGCGTGCGCCTTGCTGGAAATGGCTTTGCAAACGCTCGCGCAGGCCGTCCAAACCTTCGGTCACTTTCTCGCCAGCGTGGGCGGCGAAGTCTTTGGCACCGGTGTCTGCCTTGATGCCCACCAGGATGCCTGCGTGGGCTGCCACCTGCACAAACGGTGTGCCGGAGGTGGTGGCTTGGTGCATGGTTTCGTCGAACAAGATCACGCCGCTGATGGACTCGCTCAATCCCGGTGCGGTGAGCAGCAGTTCGCGGTAGGCGCGGCGCATTTCCTGCGTCTGCGCAATGCCAACCGCCGCGAAGCGCTGGTTGCAAGTGGCGCTGCTTTCGTCCATGGCGAGCAGTCCTTTGCCTTGAACCAGCATGGCTTGCGCAGTGGCGATGAGTGTGTCGGTATTCATGGCCGCAGGCTAGGCGCGCGGCTGGGCTCGGTCTGTGCGCTGGGCAACATTTCGTGGCCTGCTGCGTGCGGCATCGAACAGACCGGTGCTGTTCATTGGCAGTCAATAGCACCGGGGGAATTTGCCCCCGCCAGACAAGGAAACCGCGATGTTGCGCAGCCTGAAAAACCTTGAAAACTACAGCATCAGCGCCACCGACGGCGAGATTGGTCACGTCAAAGATTTTTACTTTGAAGACGATGCCTGGGTGGTTCGGTATTTGGTGGTGGAAACCGGAAACTGGTTGACCAGCCGTCAGGTGTTGATCTCACCCATTTCGGTGCAGCAACCCGATTGGGTTGAGCGCACCATGCCGGTTTCCATCACCAAAGCGCAGGTGAAAAACAGCCCCGACATCGACACGGACAAACCTGTTTCACGCCAAACCGAAGCGCAGTACCACGGCTACTACGGCTACCCCGTTTATTGGGACGGCCCGGGCCTGTGGGGCGACGGGTTGTTCCCTTATGCGATGGCCCCCGGCTTCGGCGACTACGGCTCGGACCGCGTGGAGCGCGAGCGGCAAATGCAAGCCTATTTGCGCGACCAGCGCGAGCGCCACCGCAACGACGACCCGCATCTGCGCAGTTGCAACGCGGTGGCGGGCTACCACATTCACGCCACCGACGGCGACATTGGCCACGTGTCGGGCTTCCTGGTGGACGACGAAACCTGGGCCATTCGCTACTTGGTCATTGACACCAGCAACTGGTGGGTGGGCCACAAAGTGTTGGTAGCCCCGCTGTGGATACAAAGCGTGAATTGGGCCGACCGAAGCGTCACAGTGGACCTGAGCCGGGAGTCGATCAAAACCTCACCGGCCTACGACTCAGCCGTCGACTGGAATCGCGATGAGGAGTTGAAGCTGTACCGGCACTATCGGCGCGACGCCTACTGGGCCGACGGCCGCTATTTGGCCAGCGGCATTTGACCGGGAGGCGTCGCGTTGATTGCGCAGGCTGAGCACAACACACCCGCTTGAGCACTGCGGTGGCCACCCACATCAGCCCCCTGGCGGGAACGCCTGCATCTGCGGCCCCACTGATCGACGTGCCCCAACTTGTTGCGGCGTATGGCGCGCAGCAACCCGACCCCACGGTGCCCGCGCAACGCGTGGCTTTTGGCACGTCGGGGCATCGAGGCTGCGCCTTCGATGCGTCGTTCAACGAATGGCATGTGCTGGCCATCACGCAGGCCATTTGCGACCAGCGCCGAACGCTGGGCATTGGCGGGCCGCTGTTCATGGGCGTTGACACGCATGCGCTGTCGGCACCGGCATGCGCCAGTGCGCTGGAGGTGCTGGCGGCCAATGGTGTGGATGTGATGCTGGCGCCGCTTGATGAGCCCACGCCCACGCCTGTGGTGTCGCACGCCATCTTGGCGCACAACCGAGGGCGCGACCTGAGCAAAGGCGGCGGCCTGGCTGACGGCATCGTCATCACGCCGTCGCACAACCCACCGCGCGACGGCGGCTTCAAATACAACCCGCCGCATGGCGGCCCAGCCGGTGACGGAGTGACGCGCGGCATTCAAGCCGCTGCCAACGATTACTTAGAAAGTGGGCTGCAAGGCGTGCGCCGCATGCCGCACGCGCAGGCATTGAAGGCAACCACCACCCACCGCCACGACTACCGAAGCCATTACATCGCCGAGCTGGATCAGATCATTGACATGGACGTCATCCGAGACGCCAAGCTGCGCATCGGTGTCGACCCGCTCGGCGGTGCAGGCGTGCATTACTGGGCTGCGATGGCCGAGCGCTGGCGCATTGATTTGACCGTCACCAGCGAAGTGGTGGACCCCACGTTTGCGTTCATGAGCCTGGACTGGGACGGCCAAATTCGCATGGACCCGTCGTCACGTTTCGCGATGCAGAGCTTGATCGCCATGAAAGACCAATTCGACATTGCCTTCGCCTGCGACACCGACCACGACCGCCACGGCATCGTCACGCCCAGCGCAGGATTGCTTCCGCCCAACGATTACTTGTGCGTGGCCATTGACTATTTGTTTCGCCACCGGCCGCAGTGGGGTGGGCAGGCGGCCGTGGGCAAAACCGTGGTCAGCACGCTGTTGATCGACCGCGTGGCCGCGCGCCTGGGCCGCCCGCTGGTGGACATGCCGGTGGGCTTCAAGTGGTTTGCGCAAGGCTTGCTGAATGGCCGCTTGGGCTTTGCAGGCGAAGAAAGCGCCGGGGCCAGTTTTTTGCGGCGCGACGGCAGTGTGTGGACCACCGACAAAGACGGCATTGCGGCGGCGTTGCTGGCGGCCGAGATCACCGCCGCGATGCAGCGCGACCCCGGCACGCTGTACGCCGAACTGACCGACCAACTCGGCAAGCCGTACGCGCTGCGCGTGGAAGCCGCCGCCACGCCGCAGCAAAAACAGCGACTCGCTGCCTTGTCAACGCAGCAAGTCTCTGCGCTTGAGCTGGTGGGAGTATTGGCAGGTGAAAAAATCGACTCCGTGATCACTCGCGCCCCTGTGCATGACGGAACAGAAAAAGGTGAGCCCATCGGCGGCATCAAAGTCAGTACCGCCAGCGGCTGGTTTGCGGCAAGGCCCTCGGGCACAGAGAACATGTACAAAATTTACGCCGAGAGTTTTGAAAGCGCGGCGCATTTGCAAACCCTGTTGCAAGAAGCGCAGGCCATCGTCGATGCGGCCATCGCGCCTGCGGCTGGGTGAAACCGGAGCCTGCGCAGCGCGTGAACAGTGGCTCAGGCAAACTCGCTCTCACGCCCGCCCATCAAGCGACCACTGTGGTGGCTTGACTCTCACCACACCACCCGCAGCCTTGCGGGGGCGGCGGCTTTTTTTGCACCATGCTTTGGATCGCCCTTCACCTGCCACTGCTGTCGCTCGAATCCTTCGAGGCCACGCTGTCGCCCGAGCTACGTACTGGCGCGGTGGCCCTGATGGACGCGCAGCGCGTGCTTCACGCCAACCCGGTCGCTTTGGCGTTGGGCGTGAAACCCAACCTGAAGCGCGCCACCGCCTTGGCGCTGGTACCCCAGCTCACCTTGGGTCAGGCCGATGAAGCGCGTGATGCGCAAGCCTTGACTAGCGCGGCGCATGCGGCCTTGGCGTTCACGCCGTCGGTGGTGTGTGGTGAGGTGTGTGGCAACGTGGGTGGCGAGCACGGCGACGCCCACACCGTGCTGATGGAAGTGCAATCCAGCCTGCGATATTTCGACGGTTTTGAGCGCTTGCTGCAACGCTTGCAAGGCGCATTGGCGCCGCTGGGCCACACGGTGCAAATTGCCAGCGCACCCACAGCGCAAGGCGCGGCGCTGTTGTCGCGCATGGCGGCGTCTAAAGCCTGTCATTGCGCTGACTTGGCCGCACTCACCCGCCGTCTCGATGCCGCACCGGTGTGGTTGCTGGGCCCGGGCCGTGAACATTGGGAGGCGCTGGAGAGCATGGGCTTGCGCACTCTGGGCGACCTGCGCCGCCTGCCGCGCACAGGCTTGGCGCGGCGCTTTGGCGAGGCTTTGCTGGACGAGCTGGACCGCGCCTTGGGCCAGCGCCCCGACCCGCGCGTGTGGCTCACGCTGCCTGAAGAATTCAACAGTTCATTGGAGCTGTTTGCCCGTGCCGATACCACCGAGCAAGTGCTGCACGGCGCGTCGATTTTGTTGGCCCGCTTGGTGGCGTGGGCGGCTGCGCGACAGGTGCAAGTGCGCCGCTTCACGCTGCGAATGCTGCACGAGCCGCGTCACCGAAGTTCGGCGCTGACGCCGTCCGTCAGCGAGTTGGAGGTGGCACTCGGCGAGCCGTCCCGCGACGCAGCGCACTTGCTGGTGTTGCTGCGCGAACGCCTGGCCAATGTGCAATTGGCGGCCCCCACGCTCGACTTGCAACTGCACTGCTTTGACGTAGCCCACCGCGCCGCGCCCAACGCTGAACTGTTCCCCACGGCGGGCAGTGAACAAGAAGGCATCACCCGTTTGATTGAGCGCTTGCAAGCGCGTTTGGGTGCCGAACACATACAGCGCTTGGTGGCGGTGCAAGACCACCGGCCCGAACGGGGCGGGGTGATGCGATCGGCGGGTTCGGCGGGTTCGGCGATGCGTGCGGCGACTGCCTCGCGCGATGCTGCTGCGGCATCCGATTCAACGGCTCAGCGCCCGGTGTGGTTGCTGCCCATACCGCAAGCCTTGACCGAGCATCCCACCGGCCCGCTGCTGGAAGGCCGCCCGCTGCAGCTGCTGTGCGGCCCCGAGCGCATCGAAGCCGGTTGGTGGGATGCGGCCCTGGCCGAGCGCGACTACTTCATCGCACAAACCAGCGAAGGTGCCTTGGTGTGGGTCTACCGCGCGCGGTTGCCGCTGTCGGTGGCGGTGGACGCGCAAGGTTGGTTCTTGCAAGGCAGATTCGCATGAGTACCCTGGCTGGTGTTGGCCCCTCCTCCTTGACGAAGCGCGGGGGAGGAGGTGAAAACTTTGCAGTGAGACCGCGTGTGTTCAACGCTCCCACCTCCATCCCAGCCTTCCC
>JANPNT010000444.1:0-4384 GCA_031427655.1 Burkholderiales bacterium | reverse complement strand
ACATCAGCGCGCCCGCGCCTATCAGCAGGTCGCCAAAGCCGGCGAGTGAGCCTATGCAGGTGTGGCGGTGGTGAGTGGCGTAGCTGTAGGTCAAGTGGCCGGAAAGCTCCCAGGTTCCGTCATTGCCGGCGTAAAACACGTTGTCCCAGGGCACAAACACCTTGTCGAACATCACCACCCCGGTGCTCTGCCCGTATTTGCGGCTGAACAGGGCTGCGCCATGCTCGAATTTTTCGCCCGGGCGCCCGGCGGGCCGGGCCACGATGGTGATGCCAGGTGCGTCCACCGGCACCGCGCAGCAAACGGCAAAGTCGGCATCTTCCTTGCCCATGTTGCGGCAGGGCATGACCAGCAGCTCGTGCACATACGGCGCGCCGGTGACGATGGCTTTGGTGCCGCTGATCACGATGCCCCGCTTGCCGTTATGAAGCGCATTGCGCTCGACGACATGCACATAGCTGTCCACATCGGCCTGCTCATGCGGGCGTTTGCTGCGGTCGCACTTGGCGTCCGTCATCGCGATGCCCAGGGTCAGGTCCTGGTCCTGCACGCGGTGCAGGTAGTTATGAAAGCGCGCGGTGTTTTCGCTTGTGCCGTGCGCGTCGTCAATGCGCGCCGACACCTGGCCAATCGCGTTGAGCGCGTCGTGTGTCAGGTAACGCTGGGCGCAGCCGGTTTCCTGGCAGACCAGGCGCACGGCTTCAAGTTTGTTCAGAAGGTCGCCGCTGCTGGTGTTGATGTGGCTCAGGCGATTCACGGTTTTGCCGCTGGTGTGCTGCAGCGCCGTCATGATGGGCGCGTACTTTGGCTTTAGCGCGTAGTCATAGGTCAGCGCAATGGCATTGATGCCGGGGCCAAAGCCGCGCTCGTCTGCCACGCTGCCAACCTGTCGGCCGTCCAAAAAAACACGCGGCTTGTAGCGGCGCAGTGATTCGCGAAAGTCGTCGCCAGACATCATGGTGGCAGTGGGGGCAGGGGCGTTCATGGGGGTCTCCGGTTATGGCTGGGCTAATCTGAGAGCTTAATGGCAGCTTGGGCACTGTGCATGCTGCTTGCGAAAAACAGATGGCGATGCGATAATTGTGTAATTACTGTACCCACGGAGTTTTTCAATGACCAGGCAAAAGGAAAGTTCGGGCCCTGAGACCATCAACCTGAAAATCGTTCCTATCGGTAATTCATTCGGTGTGCGGCTGTCCCGTCCGCTCCTGCACAAATACGGCATTGAGCATTCCATCGTCGCAGAGCAGCGCCCGGAAGGCATCTTGCTGCGCGGTTCCGGCCATGGCAAAAGTACGCTTGAACAAACCTTCACCGAGATGGCGGCAGCCCAGGAAGACTGGAACGATCTGGAGGCCAGCACGGCTGACGGCCTGGACAAACTGGTCTGGTAACGGGGATTGTTTTGTTCATCTCTCCTTTTTGACTTTTGGCCTTTTCGCTTTTTTGCCTTTTTCAAACAAGCAGCAAGCTTTCAATCACCTCGGTGGCAAAAGACCAGCCGGGCTTCGAAGGCCGTGATTTACCATCCCAGCCCACCGTCACACCCGATATGCACAGCACCGAATCCTCCCTGCACCAGCGTCCGTCAACCCGCCCCGCCGACATCCTTGCCCAAGTTTTTGGCTACCCCGCGTTTCGCGGTGCGCAGGCTGAAATCGTTGACCACGTGATCGCTGACGGCGACGCCTTGGTGTTGATGCCCACCGGCGGCGGCAAGAGCCTTTGCTACCAAGTACCCGCCATTGCGCGCCACCGTGCAGGCAAGGGTGTGGCCATTGTGGTGAGCCCGCTGATTGCGCTGATGCACGACCAAGTCGGCGCGCTGGAAGAAGCCGGTGTGCATGCGGCGTATCTCAACTCGTCACTGAGCTCAGAAGACGCCCAACGCATCGAGCGCGAAATGATGGGCGGGCGCTTGGTGCTGCTGTACGCCGCGCCTGAGCGCCTGACCACGCCGCGCTTTTTAGCGCAGCTGGACTCCCTGCACGAGCGCGGCTTGCTCAGCCAGTTTCCGATAGATGAAGCTCACTGCGTGAGCCAGTGGGGCCACGACTTTCGCGAAGACTATTTGGCGTTGAATGTGTTGCATGAGCGCTTTGCGGGCGTGCCGCGCATTGCGCTGACCGCCACCGCCGACGACCTCACGCGCGCCGACATCATCACCCGCCTGCAGCTGGAAGCTTCGCGCGTTTTCATCAGCAGTTTTGACCGACCCAACATCCGCTACAGCGTGGTCGAAAAAGACAACCCACGCCAACAACTGCTGCGTTTCATCAACGAGGAACACGACGGCGACGCGGGCATTGTTTACTGTCAGTCACGAAAAAAGGTGGATGAAACCGCCGCGTGGTTGAGCGCTGAAGGCGTCACCGCCTTGGCCTATCACGCCGGTTTGGACGCCGACGTGCGGCGTCGCCACCAAGACCGCTTTCTGCGCGAAGAGGGCTTGGTGATGGTGGCCACCATCGCCTTCGGCATGGGCATCGACAAACCCGACGTGCGCTTTGTGGCGCATTTGGACTTGCCCAAAAACATCGAAAGCTATTACCAGGAAACCGGCCGCGGCGGGCGCGACGGCCTGCCCGCCGATGCGTGGATGACCTACGGCCTGGCCGACGTGGTGAACCAGCGCCGCATGATTGACGACAGCCCGGCCGGTGAAGAATTCAAGCGCGGCCAAGTGCAGAAGTTGGAAGCCTTGTTGGCACTGGCCGAAAGCCACGACTGCCGCCGCGTGCGCCTGCTGGCCTACTTTGGCGAGCCGACCGTGGCCTGCGCCAAATACCAAAACGCCTGCGACAACTGCCTGAACCCACCTGCCACCTGGGACGCAACAGACGCCGCCCGCAAAGCGCTGAGCTGCATCTACCGCTTTCACCAAAACGGTGGCCAGCGCTTTGGTGCGGGTCATTTGATTGACGTGCTGCGCGGCAGGCTCACCGACAAAGTGGCGCAACACCGCCACGGCAGTTTGAGCACCTTCGGCATTGGTGCGAACCTCAGCGACGGGCAGTGGCGCGCGGTGCTGCGCCAGTTGATTGCGCTGGGCCATTTGCGCACCGAAGGCGAATACAACACGCTGGAGCTCAGCGCCAGCGCGCGCGAAGTGCTGCGCGGTGAGGTGCAGTTGTTGCTGCGTGAGGCGAGTGAGGCAACGGCAGCGCCAAGGCGCGGTCGCGAGGGGTCGAGCACCAGCACTGCTCGCGGCAAGACTTTGTCAAAAGACAAAGCCCCGCCTGTGCCTTTGGACGAAGAAGCCACCGCCCGCTTCACCGATCTCAAAGCCTGGCGCGCCGAAGTGGCCCGCGAACACAACCTGCCGGCTTACGTCGTTTTCCACGACGCCACACTCGCCGAGATGGCCCGCGTGCAACCCGACACCCTCGACGCGCTGGGCGCAGTCAGCGGTGTGGGCGCGAAGAAGTTGGAGGCGTATGGGCGGGAGATATTGCGGGTGTTGGGCGGGTGAGTGCGCGTGTGTGTGTGTGTGAAGGCCAAGTGCCGTCTAGTACAAATTCAAACTTCAACTTTGAATTTGTACAAAATTAGTTTGAACAGCTACTTCAAATCACGCCAACTCACCGAGCGCGCAGCGGGCAAATCAAAGCTGTCGTTCCCTGCGTAGACGACGATAGGTCGCGCGGCAGTCTCGCCGACCAGGGTCGTCCAGCGTCGGGCGGTGTTCAACCAGTCCATGGAAAACGTGCTGCCTGATTTGACTTCCACGGCATGCAATCGGCCTGAGTCTTCGAACACCAAATCCAACTCCACACCGTGGTGGTCGCGCCAAAAGTAGATGTCGGCTGCCAAACCTTGGTTGTAGCGGTGCTTGATGACTTCGGTGACCAACCAGGTTTTGAAAATGGCAAAGCGCAGAGCGTGGGTGAGCAGGGTTTGCGGGTCGGCGATGCGCAGCAAATGGCACAGCAGGCCGGTGTCAAAAAAGTAGAGCTTGGGTGTTTTGACCAAGCGCTTGCCGAAGTTGCGGTGATACGGCTGCAGCAGCGTGACGACGTAACTGGCTTGCAACCTTGGCGGGCGTGTTGTGGTGGAACAAGCCGCTGGATCAGAGAGGCGACCCGCCGATGGCGGCTGCTGCACCCGCGGTGGTGGCTGCGTCGGCCGCTTCCGGCTGCAGCGGCCGACGCAACCCCAAGGCCGCGCGCTGAGCACTCAACCTGCGTCCCCTTTTTGCACAATGCTGATTGCCGTCGCGGGCAACAGCGTCGCGCCGCAACGCGGTGGTGCGCCGCCGACATCCGTGCGGGCGCCCCAAGTCGCCGACGCCCTGCGCAAAGCCCGGGCAGACAAGCTGCGGTGATCTCGAAGTGGCACTCAGCCGAGGCAGGCTGAGTATCATGTTTGGTTTTGCCGCGCCCAC
>JANPNT010000443.1:0-2789 GCA_031427655.1 Burkholderiales bacterium | reverse complement strand
TGTATCGGCATTGGCATCATGGGCAGCAAGTACCTGGAATCGGCGGCACGTCAGCCTGAGTTGATGAACGAACTGCAAACCAAAATGTTTTTGTTGGTTGGCTTGATCGACGCGTCTTTCATTATCGGCACCGGTATTGCACTGTGGTTCGCAACGGCCAACCCGTTTTTGGCTCAGATCGCCAACCTGCCGAAGTAAGCAGAACGCTGTCGGCGTTGACTGCGAACCGCTGTCTGCGCAAATTTTAATTTGATCCAACCTGATCTAAAGGCAACATCGTGAGCATCAACGCTACGCTGATCGCGCAACTGATCGTGTTTCTTATCTTGGTCGGTTTCACGATGAAATTCGTGTGGCCGCCCATCGTCAAGGCACTCGACGAACGCGCGCAAAAGATCTCTGACGGCTTGTCCGCTGCCGACAAGGCCAAAAGCGAATTGGCCAGCGCAAACAAGCGGGTCGAAGCGCAACTGTCTAGCGCCCGCAACGACGCCGCACAACGTTTGGCGGATGCCGAGCGTTTGGCGCAGTCCATGGTCGAAGAGGCCAAAGGCCGCGCGATTGAAGAGGGTGTCAAGATCGTCGCTGCTGCGCGCGCTGAAGCGCAACAAGAGTCACTGAAAGCGCGTGAAACACTTCGTGATCAAGTGGCTGCCTTGGCCGTCAAGGGTGCCGAGCAAATTCTCAAGCGCGAAGTCAACCCTGGCGTTCACGCCGAGTTGTTGTCCCGCCTGAAGACCGAGCTTTGAACTATGGCTGAGCTTGCAACCCTGGCGCGGCCTTACGCCGAAGCGCTGTTTCAAGTGGCCGTCAAAGGCGATCTGAAGCAAGCGGCTGCCGAAATCGATGCCTTGGCGGCGGTGTCTGCCAACCCCCAGTTGCGACTGTTCGCTGACAGCCCCAAAGCTACCTCAGCACAGGTGCTGGACGTGATGACGTCGGTGGTGAAGCTGCCTTTGTCTGACGCCTCGAAAAACTTGCTGCGCACCGTGATCGACAACGGTCGTTTGACCGCGCTGCCTGAAATCGCAGCGCAGTTCCATGTTCTGGCGAACGCCAAGGCGGGTGTGTCGGATGCGGTGATCTACAGCGCGTTTGACATGTCGCCGGATCAAGTGGCAGACGTGCTCGTGTCGTTGGAAAAGCGCTTCGCTCGCAAGCTGAACGCCACGGTGCAAGTGCAAGCTGATTTGATTGGTGGCATACGTGTGGTCGTGGGCGACGAAGTGCTGGACACGTCGATCAAAGCGCGTCTTGAACAAATGAAAGCCGCGCTGGTCGCATGACCTGATCACCGAGCCACCCGATTGCCGCTCTGCGCCTGAACGCGAGCGGTGGTCCTTATTTTTGGTCTGACGCTGTATTACGTTTGAATATGGCGCTTGAACCGAGCTAACGAATTCAAAGGACTTCGAGCATGAACCTGAATCCCGCAGAAATCTCTGAACTCATCAAGAGCCGCATTGAAGGCTTGGGCGCAGCAGCCGACATCAAAAATCAAGGCACCGTCGTGTCAGTGACCGACGGCATTTGCCGCATCCACGGCTTGTCAGACGTGATGCAGGGCGAGATGTTGGAATTCCCCGCCGCACCGGACGGCTCACCCACGTTTGGCCTCGCGCTGAACCTCGAGCGCGACTCGGTTGGCTCGGTGATTTTGGGCGAGTACGAGCACATCTCTGAAGGCGACACGGTCAAGTGCACTGGCCGCATCTTGGAAGTGCCAGTGGGCCCTGAGCTCAAGGGCCGCGTGGTCAATGCCCTGGGTCAGCCCATCGACGGCAAAGGCCCGATCAACGCCAAGCTCTCGATGCCGATTGAAAAAATCGCGCCGGGCGTGATTGCCCGCAAGTCGGTCGATCAACCCATGCAAACCGGTCTTAAGTCGATTGATTCCATGGTGCCCGTGGGTCGCGGCCAGCGCGAGCTCATCATCGGTGACCGCCAGACTGGCAAGACTGCAGTGGCCATCGACGCCATCATCAACCAGAAGGGTCAGCACATGACCTGCATCTACGTTGCCATCGGCCAAAAAGCGTCGTCGGTGAAAAACGTGGTGCGTGCACTGGAGGCCAACGGCGCGATGGAATACACCATCGTCGTGGCGGCCACCGCAGCTGAATCGGCAGCGATGCAATATGTGTCGGCCTACTCAGGCTGCACCATGGGTGAGTACTTCCGCGACCGCGGTGAAGATGCGCTCATCGTGTACGACGACTTGTCCAAGCAAGCTGTGGCTTACCGTCAAGTGTCGCTGTTACTGCGTCGTCCACCGGGCCGCGAAGCCTACCCTGGCGATGTGTTTTATCTCCACAGCCGCCTGCTCGAGCGTGCTGCTCGGGTGAACGCTGACTATGTTGAAGCTTTCACCAAAGGCGCGGTCAAAGGCAAAACGGGTTCGCTGACGGCATTACCCATCATTGAAACCCAAGCCGGTGACGTGTCGGCATTCGTGCCCACCAACGTGATCTCGATCACCGACGGCCAGATCTTCTTGGAAACCTCGTTGTTCAACGCCGGTATTCGTCCTGCGATCAACGCCGGTATTACAGTCTCCCGCGTGGGCGGCGCGGCGCAAACCAAAATCATCAAAAGTTTGTCTGGTGGTATTCGTACCGACTTGGCGCAGTACCGTGATCTGGCCGCGTTTGCGCAGTTTGCGTCTGACCTCGACGAAGCCACCCGCAAGCAGCTCGACCGCGGCGCGCGCGCGTGACTGAATTGCTCAAGCAAGCACAGTACTCGCCACAGCCCATCAGCTTGATGGGTGCCACCTTGTTCGCCGTGAA
>JANPNT010000442.1:0-3863 GCA_031427655.1 Burkholderiales bacterium | reverse complement strand
GGCCGAGGCGTTTGTATTGCATGGGGTGTGTCCTTGGGTGGGTGGTGATGGGTTGTCGAATTTGTGGCTTGAGCCTAGCTGAATTGGGGTGACCACTTTTTGCTTTTTGCTTTTGCTTTGGTTTCCGCATGCGGGACACCGAGCCGGCGCATTTATAGTCTTGGCCGCTGCGGGGGAGTGACTTTGGCGTTCCCATGCCTTCGCTGCGCGAAGTGGGTAAACCCCTGCGTTCGCGGACTTCTGTCGGGCCAGAAGTGAAGTCATCAAAGCAAAGGCGCTCAACACACCTTTGTGTGGAGCTTCGTGCTGAATTGGAATGGGCCAAAGAAAAAGCGGGTTCAGCTTGCGCCGAACCCGCTGATGTAGTGCGTTTAAAAGCTCAAGCGTGCATCATGAATTCGCTCAAGCGCTCATGATGTTCTCAGGCGTGAACGGCATTTTGCGCAGGCGCTTGCCGTTGGCCGCGAAGATGGCGTTGGCCACCGCCGGGCCAATCAGCGCAGTCGCTGGCTCGCCGATGCCACCTGGTTTTTCGGTGCTGGCCAACAAGGTGATGTCGATGGCCGGAGCCTCGTTCATGCGCACCATTTTGTAGGTGTTGAAGTTGGTTTGCTGCACGCGCCCTTTGTCCAGCGTGATCTCACCGTACATGGCGGCGGTCAGGCCGAATATGACGCTGCCCTCAATTTGCGCTTCCACCGTTTCGGGGTTGACCATGCGGCCCAGGTCGGCCACCACGGTGACCTTGTGAACCTTGACTTCGTTGTTCTGCAGCGAAATCTCAGCCACCATGGCCATGTAGGTGTCGTAGCCTTCCATCAGCGCAATGCCGCGTGTGCGACCTGCTGGCGCGGCCGTGCCCCAGCCGGCTTTTTCGGCCGTCATTTTCAGCACGTTGGCGTAGCGCGGTTGATTGGCCAACATCGACATCCGGTAGGCATACGGGTCTTTGCCTGCGGCCACGGCCATCTCGTCGACGAAGCCTTCATTGGCAAAAACGTTTTGCATGTGACTGACCGAGCGCCAGAAGCCAACGCGCAAACCCGCGTCGTGCTTGACGGTGTCGTGACGCGTGGCAGCAATCTCATACCCGGCGATCGCGGCTTCGGTCATCAACGGGTCAGACGCTTCTGGCGGCAGCCAAAACAAACGACCGGTGACCGACTGCGATGTCATGCGGTAGGTCATGGCGGCGGGTTTGCCGTCGGTGCCGATGGCGGCTGCCATGGTGTGCACCGACTGCGGACGGTAGAAGTCGTGCGTCATGTCGTCTTCACGCGACCAGATCAGCTTCACGGGCTTGCCCACCGCTTTGGAGATTTGCGCGGCTTGGATGATGAAGTCGATGTCAATGCGACGCCCGAAACCACCTCCCAAAAAGGTGGTTCTCAGGGTAACGTCTTCGGGCTTGACGCCCACCGTGGCAGCCACCGTGCCTGCGGCAAAGTCTTGCCACTGGGTGGGGCCAATCAGGTCGACTTTGTTGTCGTGATAGTGGGCCGTGAAGTTCATCGGCTCCAGCGGCGCGTGCGACAGCAGCGGCATTTCGTAGGTCGCGCGCATCACCTTGGTTGATGCCTTGATGACGCTGTCAGCATCTCCCACGGCCTTGTTGGCCAACACCTTGCCGGTGTCCACGGCAGCGCGCAGGCCCTGCATCATGGCCTTGTCGGTCAGGCCGGCGCCCTTGCCCTCGTCCCACGACACGGTGAGCACGTCGCGGGCTTTTTTGGCCTGCCAATAACTGGCAGCAACAACAGCCACACCGTCGGGTATTTGCACCACGTCGATCACGCCGGGCATGGCTTTGGCGCGGCTGGCGTCAAAGCTTTTCACCGTGCCACCAATCACGGGGCACTGCTCCAGCGAGGCGTACACCATGCCGGGCAGTTTCACGTCAATGCCGTATTCGGCGGTGCCGTTGATCTTGGCGGGCGTGTCCAAACGCTTGGTGCGCTTACCGAGAATGGTGAAGTCTTTCGGGTCTTTCAGTGCCACTTTCTCGGGCACTGGCAGCTTCGATGCAGCAGCCGCGAGTTGGCCGTAAGTGGCTTTCTTGCCACCCGCGCCGACCACCGTGCCGTTCACCGCCGTGAGCGTGCTGCGGTCCACGTTCCACTTGGCGGCGGCTGCGCTGATGAGCATTTCGCGCACTTGCGCGCCTGCCGTGCGCAGCTTGTCCCAGCCGTCGCGCACCGACGTGCTGCCGCCGGTGAGCTGCACGCCGCCGAGCAGCGCATTGCCGTAGGCCTTGCCCACAGGCGCAATCGCGACCTTGATCTTTTTCAGGTCCACGTTCAGCTCTTCCGCCACCAACATGGGCATGGACGTGTACACGCCCTGTCCCATTTCGGAACGGGCCGACAAGATGGTGATGGTGTTGTCGTCAGCAATGTGCACCCACGCATTGGGGGTGTACAGCGTGCCAGCCGCTTGGGCTTGGTTGCTCAGCACGGTGAAGCCCAGCATCAAACCGCCTGACGCCAAGGTCGCGACCGATGAGGTTTGCAGAAAGCCGCGACGCGAAACTTCCACGGAAGCAGTGTGAGTAATTGTCATGATGTGGTTTCCTTTCAAGCGACTTTGCGCATGTCGGCAGCGGCGGTTTTGATCGCGGCTTTGATGCGTCCGTAGGTGCCGCACCGGCACACATTGCCGCTCATGGCGGCGTCGATGTCAGCGTCGCTCGGGTTTTTGTTGCCCTTGAGCAGCGCCGCTGCACTCATCAATTGGCCCGATTGACAGTAGCCGCACTGCGGCACGTCGTGCGCAATCCAGGCTTTTTGCAGGGGGTGGCTGTTGTTGGCCGACAGGCTTTCCACCGTGCTGATGGACTTGCCCGCCGCCGCCGAGACAGGTGTTAAGCAAGAGCGAACAGGCACGCCGTCCAGGTGAACGGTGCAGGCACCGCACAAACCCGCGCCGCAACCGAATTTGGTGCCGACGAGGCCGATTTCGTCACGAATCACCCACAACAGCGGGGTGTCTGCGTCGGCCTTGACGGTGACCGTCTTGCCATTGATTTTCATTCCTGTGCTCACGTGGTGTCTCCTGTTTGGTTTTGATTTGGCGGCGAAATCACGATTGATTTGCTTTGTAAATCCCTAAGCTCAACTTTTTTTCAGCTTTTTTAGGATGAGAGCCAGAACGCGAAAAGTCCAACACGTGCTAACCCTGCTGCAAGGAGGGACAGCTGATGTGCCCTGCCGCAACGTTGTGCCGCGCGCGACCACAGTTCCAACATCGTTGCTCACGCCTCGCCATATCGCCACTTCGCTTGTGCCGCACCCACAGAAATAGCCGAATTCTTAAAGGCACAATCGCCGCGACCCGTGCGGCAAATGACAAGAATCTTTGACAAGATTTGATCAACAACTTCTCGGTGTCTTGCGAGCAACGCTAGAGGTTTCGCAACGCGCCGATTTCTGCGTTGGATATCTGAATTTGCGCGGCTGGCAGGTCATTGACGATTTAATCCAACCTTGGTCACCGGACGCTGGTCAAATGTGCCGCGTGCTGGTTGGGATGCAACGTCCACCCTCCGAGGAAATTCGCCAGCTTTATCGCGCCGGGTCAGGTGAACTCGGCATGGACAACGCCACTGCCACACGGCTGAAAACCAAGTTCGCCGAACACTTGAGGGAACAAATTACGTTGGGTATTCCGACGGGTCGCGATGAGGCTGGCCTCCGGGCCCTCGCGCGTCAGTTGCGCGCTGGGCAGGTGAGCATCAGGCTGTTCTTGCCTTATCCACTGCACGCTAAGTTGTACTTGCTGTTTCGCGACGATGTGAACAACCCGATCACTGGCTTCGTGGGCAGCAGCAACCTCACGATGCAAGGCTTGGCGCGTCAGGGCGAGCT
>JANPNT010000441.1:0-2621 GCA_031427655.1 Burkholderiales bacterium | reverse complement strand
CAAATCCGGTCGGCGGCCCGCTGCCGTGGTGCTGGTGGCCACCGTGCGGGCACTGAAGTACCACGGCGGGGTGGACATCAAGGACGTGGGCACCGAGAACCTGGCTGCGCTGCAAAAAGGCCTGGTCAACCTGGACCGCCACCTGCACAACGTGCAGCAGCACTACGGCCTGCCGTGTGTGGTGGCCATCAACCACCGCACCGAAGACACGCCTGCCGAGATTGACCTGCTCAAACGCGCAGCCTCGGCCTTCGGTGTCGAGGTGGTGGTGGCCCGCCACTGGGCCGACGGCGGAGCTGGTGCGGCCGACTTGGCCCGCGCTGTGGTGGCCCTGTGCGAGCAACCCACGCAGATGCGTTTTGTGTACGAAGACGCCGACACCCTGTGGCAAAAAGTGGGCAAGGTAGCGGTCTCGATCTACGGCGCGGGTGAAGTCACCGCCGACGCCAAAGTGCGCGCCCAAATTGAAGCTCTGCAAGCCCAAGGCTACGGCCACTACCCGGTGTGTATCGCCAAAACCCAGTACTCGTTTTCCACCGACCCCAAGCTGCGCGGCGCGCCCAGCGGCCACGTGCTGAACATTCGCGAAGTGCGTTTGGCGGCCGGTGCCGAGTTTGTGGTGATGGTCTGCGGCGACGTGATGACCATGCCCGGCCTGCCCAAAGAACCAGCGGCGCATGCGATTGACGTGGACGCGAACGGCAGAATCAGTGGGTTGTTTTGAGGGGGGCTGAGCTGGTAATTCGGTATTCAGTTCTGCTTTTGCTCACCCAACATGGAAGCGGTGCGGTTGAACACGACTTCACTTACTGATGCGTTTTCACATCCTCCCCAACCCTCCTCCGTCAAGGGGGAGGGAGTCAACGGATGCCCGCCTGAAGTATCAGGGCCCGCGTTTTGGACAGCCTTGACCGCCAGGAAGGTTTGACCTTACAAGACGAGTACTGGCTCATGCCCGGTGCCCGCGCGACCAGGTCAAATGTGTATTTAGCGCCTCTTTTTTGGTGGCCACTCTTCTGGCGCGACAGAAGAAAGTTACTCGGATGCCCGGCCGAGACCGGGCGCGGTCGCAGCAAGCGAAGAACCGAGCAAAACCAGAAGAAATTCCAAATCGCATATCTTCCCCAAATGAACAAAGCCCCCAACACATTCACCCTGGCCTGGCGTCAATTAACCCGCGACTTCCGCGCCGGTGAACTTCGCCTGCTGGTGGTGGCCGTCACATTGGCGGTGGCCGCGCTCACGGCTGTGGGCTTCTTCGCTGACCGCATGAGCAACGGTTTGGCGCGTGACGCACGCCAGTTGCTGGGCGGCGATGCGATTGTGTCCAGCGACCAGCCCGCGCCCGCATCCTTTACCTTGAAGGCCCGCGAGTTGGGCTTGCGAGTGGCCACCACCACCAGCTTTCCCAGCATGGGCCGTGCGCCCGACGACAAGGGCGGGGCCACGCGTTTGGTGGGCGTCAAAGCGGTGAGCGATGCATATCCGCTGCGCGGCCAGTTGCGCTTGAACAGCACCGGCACGCCAGCTGGAGAAGTGCTGGTGGCCAAAGCGCCTGAGCCGGGTCAGGTGTGGGTTGACGCGGCCCTGTTGGATACGCTGGGTTTGAAGTTGGGCGACAACTTGCTGCTCGGCGACGCGGCACTGCGCATCACCCAAGTCATCGTGATAGAGCCCGACCGCGGTGCTGGCTTTTCGAGTTTTTCGCCGCGCGTGATGCTGAACCAGGCCGACCTGGCTGCCACCGCCTTGATTCAACCCGCCAGCCGCATCACCTACCGTTTGGCAGTGGCCGACATGAGTGGTCGCGACACCGCTGCAGCAGCCTTCACCACCTGGGCCGACGCGCAAATCAAGAGCCAGGCCCTGCGCGGTGTGCGGGTGGAGTCGCTGGAAGCCGGGCGGCCCGAGATGCGCCAAACACTGGACCGCGCTGAAAAATTCCTCAACTTGGTTGCCTTGTTGGCCGCATTGCTAGCGGCCGTGGCGGTGGGCATCAGCTCACGCGACTTCGCCAGCCGCCACTTAGACGACTGCGCCATGCTTCGCGTGTTGGGACAGTCGCAGCGCAGCATTGCTTTGCAATATGCGGTGGAGTTCGCATTGGTGGGTTTGCTGGCCAGCGCGGCGGGTGTGGTGCTCGGGTTTGCGGTGCATTACGTGTTTGTGTGGTTGCTGGCTGGGCTGGTGAATGCCTCATTGCCGGCGCCCACTTTGTGGCCTGCCTTGTTCGGTTTGGGGGTTGGTGCCACCTTGCTGCTTGGTTTTGGTTTGCCTCCGGTGTTGCAGTTGTCGCAGGTGCCACCGCTGCGCGTGATTCGGCGCGATGTGGGTGGCTTGAAGCCTGCCTCGATCGTCGTTTTGGCGGCCGGTGCGCTGGGCTTTGTGGCCTTGCTGATGACGGTGGCGAGCGACTTGAAATTGGGCTTGATTGCCGTGGGTGGTTTTGCCGCTGCCGTGGCCTTGTTTGCGCTGTGCAGTTGGGGTGCGGTCACCTTGTTGGGCCGGGTGGTGCCGCGAAGCGGTGGCGCGGGTGTGGCTGGTTTGGGCGCGCCGCGATGGTTGGTGTTGGCCACGCGTCAAATTGCGGCGCGGCCCGGTTTTGCGGTGTTGCAGGTGTC
>JANPNT010000440.1:0-1559 GCA_031427655.1 Burkholderiales bacterium | reverse complement strand
TCCTGCACCGCAAATACGCCTTTGCCATGCACGCCGGAGAGCCGGGTCTGGATGCGGCGGTTGTCTTCAGGGGCGACTTTTTTGCTCAATTTGGGCTCACTTTTCGGACGGTCGAAAAAATTTGGTATGGTGAAATGTATGCGTGTGCGCGCCCGTGCGCACGCGCGGAACAGGATTGTAGTCAGATGAAGACACTCGTTATCGCCGAAAAACCATCCGTCGCGCAAGACATCGTGCGTTCGCTCACGCCTACGGTGGGCAAGTTCGAAAAGCACGATGAGCATTTTGAGAACGACAAATACATCGTCACCAGTGCCGTGGGTCATCTGGTGGAGATTCAAGCCCCCGAAGAGTTCGACGTGAAGCGCGGCAAGTGGAGCTTTGCCAATTTGCCGGTGATTCCACCGCACTTCGATTTGCACCCGATGGACAAAACCAAGACGCGGCTCAACGCCATCGTCAAGCAGGCCAAGCGCAAAGATGTGGGTGCCTTCATCAACGCCTGCGACGCCGGACGCGAGGGGGAGCTGATTTTTCGGCTGATCCAGCAGTACAGCAAGGTCAAGCTGCCCGTCTCGCGGCTTTGGCTGCAATCGATGACGCCGCAGGCCATCCGCGATGGCTTTGGCGCGCTGCGCACCGACAAGCAGATGCTGCCCCTGGCCGATGCGGCGCGCTGCCGTTCGGAGGCCGATTGGCTGGTCGGCATCAACGGCACGCGCGCGATGACGGCATTCAACTCGCGTGACGGCGGCTTCTTCTTGACCACTGTGGGCCGCGTGCAAACGCCCACCTTAAGCGTGGTGGTGGAGCGCGAAGAGCAAATCCGTAAATTCATCAGCCTCAACTATTGGGAGATTCACGCCTCGTTCGTCGCCGTGGCAGGCGAGTACCCGGCCAAGTGGTTTGACCCGAAGTGGAAGAAAAACGCCGACGATGCCGAAATCAAGGCAGACCGCGTGTGGACGCAGCGCGAAGCCCAGGCGATAGCCGATGCGGTACGCGGCAAGCCCGCCACGGTGACGGAAGAAAGCAAGCCGACATCCCAGGCATCGCCCTTGCTGTTTGACTTAACCAGTTTGCAGCGCGAGGCGAATGGCAAATTCGGCTTCAGCGCCAAAACCACGCTGTCCATCGCGCAAAGTCTGTACGAGCGGCATAAGGCGCTGACCTACCCGCGTACCGACTCGCGAGCGCTGCCCGAAGATTACGTCTCCGTCGTCAAAGACACCTTCACGATGCTGGCCAACAGCGGCATGAAGCACCTGGCTCCGTTTGCGGCCACAGCCATCAAAGGCAATTACGTCAAGCCGACTAAGCGGATTTTTGACAACGCCAAGGTGAGCGATCACTTTGCCATCATCCCCACGCTGCAAGCGCCAAGCGGATTGAGCGAGGCCGAACAAAAGGTGTATGACTTGGTGACGCGGCGCTTCATGGCGGTGTTTTTCCCGAGTGCAGAGTACCAAGTCACCACGCGCATCAGTACCGTTCTAGAACATAACTTCAAGACTGAAGGCAAGGTGTTGGTGAAACCCGGTTGGTTAGCGATTTACGGC
>JANPNT010000439.1:0-3857 GCA_031427655.1 Burkholderiales bacterium | reverse complement strand
AGCCTGACGGCACAGTGGACATCGTCAACACCGGTGCGGCTGGCACGCCGCTGACCACGGCTGACAAAGCGCTGCTGACCATCGACGTGTGGGAACACGCTTACTACATCGACTACCGCAATGCGCGGCCGAAGTACGCTGAGACCTTCATGAACTCGCTGGTGAACTGGGACTTTGCGCAGGCCAATTTCGCAGCCTGAACATCTTTCAGCCACAACAAAAAAAGCCGGTCATTGACCGGCTTTTTTCATCCCGCAAGCAGCGCCAGCATCACGGTGTGAACGGCGCACCTTTCAACTTGCTGCCCGCTTTGATACCGCGCTTGGCAAACCAGCCCAGGTTCATTTCCAGCACATACGGCACGGGCTGGGTCGAGCAGTGCGAGTCCAAGGTTTGCGGCTTCATGGCGCCGATGTTGACGACCGTGCCATCAGCCGACACGAAGGCAATGTCCAGCGGGAACAGCGTGTTTTTCATCCAAAAGCACTGCGTGGCTGGCTGCTCGAACGCAAACAGCATGCCTTCGTTGCTGCCCATGGTTTTGCGGAACATCAAGCCTGTGGAACGCTGATCGGGCGTTTGCGCCAGTTCTGCTTGGACGATGTGCATGCCCGCGGTCAGCGTGATGCTGGGCAGCTTTTGCGGCGCGTCTTGTGCGCTGGCACTGAGCGAAAAAAACAGACTTGCCATCGCGAAGAGATTGATGAATTTGCGTCGCATAAAAGCAGTGCTGAAGGCCGGGTTGGCGCGAGTGTGGCACGACAGCCTAAGGCGTTCTCGCGCCAGGGCGCTGTCATAGAATGCGCCCGGTTGTACCCACCCCTGATATTCCCCTTGAGAGCGGAGCCTTACCCCTATGTACCAGCACATCAAAGTGCCCCCAGCCGGGCAAAAAATCACCCTCAACGCCGACCACTCGTTGAACGTGCCCGCCGAGCCCGACATACCATATCTTGCGGGCGATGGCACCGGGTTTGACCTCACCCCGGTGATGATCAAGGTGGTGGACGCAGCCGTGGCGAAGGCCTACGCAGGCCAGCGCCAAATTCACTGGATGGAAATTTACGCCGGTGAAAAATCCACCAAAATTTACGGCCCCGATGTGTGGCTGCCAGAGGAAACGCTGCAAGTGCTGCGCGACTACGTGGTGTCCATCAAAGGCCCGCTCACCACGCCTGTGGGCGGCGGCATTCGCTCACTGAATGTGGCGCTGCGCCAAGAGCTGGACCTGTACGTTTGCCTGCGGCCCATTCAATATTTCACCGGCGTGCCGTCGCCCGTGAAAGAGCCGCACAAAACCAACATGATTATTTTCCGCGAGAACTCGGAAGACATTTACGCTGGCATTGAATTCGAGGCCGGCAGCGACAAAGCCAAGAAGCTGATCAAGTTTTTGATGGACGAAATGGGCGTCAAGAAAATTCGCTTCCCCAATACCTCGGGCATTGGCATCAAGCCGGTTTCCAGCGAGGGCACCGAGCGCTTGGTGCGCAAGGCGATTCAGTACGCCATCGACAACGACAAGTCGTCGGTCACCTTGGTGCACAAGGGAAACATCATGAAGTACACCGAAGGTGGCTTCCGTGATTGGGGCTACGCGCTGGCGCAAAACGAATTCGGTGCCGAGCTGATCGACGGCGGCCCGTGGTGCAAATTCAAGAACCCGAAAACCGGCAAAGACATCGTGATCAAAGACGTGATCGCTGACGCCTTCTTGCAGCAAATCTTGCTGCGCCCGGCCGAGTATTCCGTCATTGCCACGCTCAACCTGAACGGCGACTACGTCAGCGACGCATTGGCCGCGCAGGTGGGCGGCATCGGCATTGCACCGGGCGCCAATTTGTCGGACTCCATCGCCATGTTTGAAGCCACCCACGGCACCGCACCGAAGTACGCAGGCAAAGACTACGTGAACCCCGGTTCAGAAATCTTGTCGGCCGAAATGATGCTGCGCCACATGGGCTGGACCGAGGCTGCCGACATCATCATCAGCTCGATGGAAAAATCCATCCTGTCGAAGAAGGTGACCTACGACTTCGCGCGCTTGATGGACGGCGCGACGCAGGTGTCGTGCTCAGGGTTTGGTCAGGTGATGATCGATCACATGTGATCGATTTTTGAGCTGTCGCCTAAAGGCTGCGTCAAGAATCCCAGTGCATTATTTTGGCTGGGGTTTTTTGTTGCTTGAAAGCCGCCAGTGCACCTTGATTTCTTGTACGGCGCGAACACTTCCGAACCACCGAATATTCTTCGGCAACTTCACAAAGAGGTCGGCCATGACCATTGCTGCCAGCGGTGCGCTTTATCTCACCCAAACCCGCCGCGACCGCCGCTTGGATCGCGAGCGCATCCAGCTGCTGTGGATTGGCGATGCCCAGCGCGGCTTGGCCGATATCGCAGCTGGCCGCACTCAAGAAGCCGACGACGCCATCGGAAAGATTCAGCAACGCCGAGATCTGGCGGCCTCAGCTGTCTGCCCCGCGACGCAGGCTGCGGGTGCACCGCATACCTTCTAAGGCTCTGCTTTTACAGCTTTCATAGTCGTCTATGGTCTTCTACGGTCGTCAGTAAACGCCACCTCCATTTCATTGCCGCTCAATGAAAAAGCCGCATCGCGGTGCAGCGGCATGAATCACTTTCGAGGGGCTGGCGGGAAGCTCATTTGCCGGGCCAAATACTGGCAAAGCAGTAAATGCAAACCCGCTGAAATATAGTTTCACTAGCTCACCCCATGAGCTACTCAGGCGATACGGTCCGCAGCGATGTCTGGGCAGAGCCATGGACATCTCCAAAGCGAACAAAGACGAAGTGCGCTACCAGCATCGCAACTATGCCAAGCATGTGGAAATTTCTGCGCTTTTCGGTTGGGGCGCGCTTGACAAGTTCTACCTGCCAGAGAACCTTGACCACGCCACGCCACGCCGGTGGCCAGCGACGGCTTGGGCGGCGTTGAAGGCCGCATCTTCAGAATGTCAAAAGCGGCGGGTGCCGACCTGACGCCGCCCATTTACTTTCGGGGCGTTGAGCCGGTGGACAGCGCGCTGCTTGCCAAGGGCTTTTTACGGCGGCGGGTTTGAAACCGCTGCGGCCTTCTACGACTGCTTGATCAAGTACCAGGCCCTCATATCGACGGACAACGCTGCGTTGAGCACGCACGCCGTGACCTTCCTCGCCAAAAGCGTGATCACCGCCGGTGCCAGCCCGGACTACGGCGAAGGTTGGTCCTTTGTATGGCTGCCGCTGTAAGACGTCGCACGACCAAGCCGCACAGGTCGCGATGGCCAACATCCTCAAAACTTACTTTGCCGCGGGGCGGCCTTGAGTGGCCGACCGCGACGGCTGGCTCAGTGTTCTTAAAAACGCCACCAAATCCGCCACCTGCTGCGGCGTGAGTTTCAGCGGACGCAGCAGCTGCGCGCCGTCGGCATGCAGGCGGGTCGGGTCGGGTTCCGAGTAGTGACGCACCACGTCTTCAATAGTGGCTGCGCTGCCGTCGTGAAAATAGGGCGCTGTGGCGCGCAGGCCGCGCAGGCTGGGCACTCTGAATTCGCCGTAGTGGCGGGGTTCTTGAATCACGTGCCTGGTGGCGATGGCGCTGGTGTCGGAATCCTCTGCGTCGGCGTCTGAGTAGCCACCCAGGCGGTTGAACGGGCTGGCGAGCAGGTTTTGCAGACCGCCCCAGCGACCTTCATCGACGCCAGACTTGGTGAAGAAGGGACGACCGATGTCGGCGAATTCGCCGTTGGTAAACGACGCCCCGGTGTGGCACAAGGCGCATCGGCCCTCGCCCACGAACATCTTCAAGCCGCGCTGCGCGTCTTGCGGATAGCGCGCTGCGGCGGCGCTGTCGTTTCGCT
>JANPNT010000438.1:0-4034 GCA_031427655.1 Burkholderiales bacterium | reverse complement strand
GTCAAGACCGGCATCGCGGCGGCGGCCGGGAAGCCGCCGGCCGCGGCCGCTGCCCAGGGCTTCTCGATCATGGGCCCGGGCGGCTTCATCAAGGACCCGATTTCCGCCATCAGCTTCGGCATGGCATTGATGTTCGGGACCGCCGGGTTGCCGCACATCCTGATGCGCTTCTTCACCGTGCCGAACGCCAAGGAGGCGCGCAAGTCGGTGTTGTGGGCCACCACCTGGATCGGCTACTTCTACCTGCTGACCTTCATCATCGGCTTCGGCGCGATCAGCTTCGTGCTGACGAACCCGCAGTTCCTTGATAGCAAGGGCGGGCTGCTGGGAGGCGGCAACATGGCGGCCATCCACCTGGCCAACGCGGTCGGCGGAAACGTTTTTCTTGGCTTCATCTCGGCTGTGGCGTTCGCGACCATCCTGGCGGTGGTGGCGGGCCTCACGCTGGCTGGCGCGGCAGCGGTGTCGCACGACATTTACGGCGTGGTGATCAAAGGTGGCAAGGCCGACAGCGCTGCCGAACTCAAGGTGTCTCGTCTGACCACCGTTGCGCTCGGCATCGTCGCGGTGCTGCTGGGCATTGCCTTCGAGAAGCAGAACATCGCGTTCATGGTTTCCTTGGCGTTCGCGATTGCGGCCTCTGCCAACTTCCCGGTGCTTCTGATGTCAGTGCTTTGGAAGGATTGCACGACCCGTGGCGCGGTGGTCGGCGGCTTCCTCGGCCTAGTTTCTTCGGTGGCGCTGACGGTCGTTTCGCCTTCGGTCTGGGAAGTCACGCTCGGCAATCCAAAGGGCTCGGCAATGTTCCCGTATCAGTCTCCGGCGCTGTTTTCGATGACTCTGGCTTTTGTCGGCATCTGGCTGTTCTCGATCCTCGACAAAAGCCCGCGAGCTGCGCAGGACCGAGCCGGCTTCCTGGCACAGCAAGTGCGGTCGGAGACGGGTATTGGCGCGTCGGGCGCGTCCGGGCACTGAGCATCGGCCGCTTCGCCGGCCAGCCGCGCTCCGGCCGGCGGCATAGCGGTCGCGATGCCTGCGGCAGCGAGACCGGCTCGTGTAGCTTATCGGGCCCTCCGCTTGTGAGTTTGCTCGCATAACAAGCTTAACGGGCCACAGATCCTCGAGTTCGGTGGGATGCACAGAAACGCTAGACCCAATGTGCGTGGGAAGACGTCGGCGTCGATCTTCCCGATCGTCGATGACGTAGGACGGCTCAGGGTCCGAAGCCGAGGTTAGCCCTTAGACCGCACTCGGCCAAATCCCAACGCCCACGGTTGGTAACTTCGGGACGATGGCAGGTGGCGCTGCCGGAACGGCGGCCTCCACCACCGTCCGTTTAGCTCTCGTTCGAACCGCGGCGGCGGCGCCAGCAGATTGCCGTCAGACCGGCGAGCAGGAGCGCAAACGTCGAAGGCTCCGGGATGGCCGCAATGGTCAAGCTTCCGGTGAGCGCGTTCGAGGCGACGTTGCCGAGAAAGACATTGCTGAAGGAGCAGCCCTGCCCGGTGTTGACGGCGCATAGCAAGCCTCCGCCGTAGCCGACGACCGACGTCACCGGCACGGCGACGTTGAGCAAGTAGCCGCCGGTGCCGAAACTCTGCAGAAGATAAGAGGGGTTCAAGCCGCCCGGTGCGAAAACGCTCTGGCCACTGGGGTTGCTGAATTCTGAAAGCAATGTCGCGCCTGCGTACAGAAACGCATGCTCGTCCAAAACGTAGCCGACCGTGGTGTCGATGGTCACGGAGCCGGACACATGGGTGCCGTTCTCGAAGGATGCCGTAAGCGCAAACGTCACGATGTCGTCGCTCGTACGGGCGACGATGCCCTGCGTCACGTTGGCCAAGAAAAGGCTGCTCGAGAACAGGTCGCTGGCGGCGCAGTGGACGCTGCTGCTGGTCGAGCAAAGCTCGCTGCCGGCATAGCCGACGAGCGATGTGCCGGGAACCGCGCCGACAAACAGGAAGTTGTTCGTGCCCTGGCTGGGGAACAGATAAGAGGGCTCCAGACCGGGCACCGAGAACGGTCCCTGACCGTTCGGCGCGCCGAACGTCGACAACGCGGTACCGTTGCGGTACAGCGTGGCGTTCTCGCCCACCACGGTCCCGTTAACAGGATCGACGGTGATGTTGCCGGAGACATAGGCGCCGTTATCGAGGACCGCGCGGAGGTTGAATTCGGCGGCGTAGACGCCGGACGCCGCCGACGACAGCACAAGACAAATAATGGCGCGAGCGATTGAGTTCACGGGATGACCTCGTTCAAGTGTTCCGCAGTATCGCTCGCGCTTCCCACAGCGCGACCCCCACGTCCGAGGGGAGGATGCTTCGCGGTCGCAACAGCAATCGAACCGGGGCCTGGAGGCAAAAGGCGGCCGCGCTCAAGACATGGTGCACTCGGAACCGCCCAATGTGGCCGTCAGAGCATGAGCGGCGACCGCTTCGCGGCGCCGAGACGAGAACATCGAGTGTCGACTTTGGGTCGGCAGCCGGCATTCACGAACCCCCACTGCTCGCCTGTCCGCACCGAGCTTGCCCCAGCCTGCTCACACCTTCAATGGCTGATCATCCACGGCCGCTTGCTCGGGAACGCCTTCTGGCCCACTGCGCCGGTCACAGTGGCCCCGCGCTTGCCCGTCGAACAACAACCGCAGCCCGCCGGGTGCTTGAGCCGGGCGTAGTCGCGCGAACTTTTCGGTTCGTGTCGAGCGCGCTCGTTGGTCGCGAGCGCGGTGCGCGTGCTGCCTTCCATCAACGCCAGCCGCGGCGCGGTGACGAAGACGCGCGGCGCCGCTGCGCCGCAGTCCGGGCAGGCGGCGGGTTCGTCGCGCTGCGCGACCGCGCGGATCGCCTCAAAGCCACCGCAGCTGACACATGCATGATCGTAGGTCGGCATGGCAGCTGCCTCAAGCCTTGTCCTGCGACAGCGGCATCACGACCGATCCGTCGAGGAACTTGGTCGGACCGTTGGCGTTCGGGTTGATGTCGAAGTCGAAGATCTGGGTCGGCAGCCAGAGCGTGGCGCAGGCATTCGGCACGTCCACCACGCCGCTGATGTGGCCCTGCACGGGCGCGGTGCCGAGGATGGAATAGGCCTGCGCGCCGGAGTAGCCAAACTTCTTCAGGTACTCGATGGCGTTCAAGCAGGCCTGTCGGTAAGCGACGTTGATGTCGAGGTAGTGCTGCTTGCCGGCTTCGTCAACCGAGACGCCTTCGAAGATCAAATAGTCGTTGTAGGTGGGCGTGATGGGGCTGGGTTTGAAGATCGGGTTTTTGATGCCGTACATCGCCATGCCGCCTTTGATGAGGCTGACTTTCATGTGCACCCAGCCGGCCATCTCTATCGCGCCGCAGAAGGTGATTTCGCCGTCGCCTTGGCTGAAGTGCAGGTCGCCCACGCTCAAGCCCGCGCCGTCTACGTACACCGGGAAAAACACCTTGGCGCCGCGCGACAAATCTTTGATGTCGCAGTTGCCGCCGTGTTCGCGGCCCGGCACGGTGCGCGCGCCTTCGGCGGCGGCTTTGGCCTTGGCCGCACCTGTGAGTTTGCCCATGTGGGCGGTGCCTGCGAAGGGCGGGTTGGCCAGGCCGCCGGTGGGGTTGGTGTCGATCAGCGCTTGCTCGCGGGTGTTCCACATCTCCAACATTTTCGGGTCGGGCAGACAGCCAATGAGGCCGGGATGGATCAATCCCGCGTAACGCACGCCGGGCACATGGCGCGACTCGGTGAACATGCCTTTGAAGTCCCAGATCGACTTTTGCGCCAACGGAAAGTGTTCAGTCAAAAAGCCGCCGCCATTCTTCTTGCTGAAGAAGCCGTTGAAGCCCCACAGGCTGTCTTCCTTGGCGCCGATGTCGAGCAGCTCCACCACCAGCAGGTCGCCGGGCTGCGCGCCTTTCACGCCCACCGGGCCGGACAGGTAGTGAACGGTGGTCAGGTCGATGTCGCGCACGTCGTCGGCGCTGTCGTTGTTTTTAATGAAACCGCCGGTCCAGTCGAAGGTTTCCAAAATGAAGTCGTCACCGGGCTTGACCCAG
>JANPNT010000437.1:0-15701 GCA_031427655.1 Burkholderiales bacterium | reverse complement strand
CCCACGTCATCACCGCCATCGCCTGGATAGGCTCGTCGTTTCACTTCGTCGGCCTGGACAACAGCCTGACCCCACCTGCCGACGAAGCCGACCGCGCCAAGGGCGTGGGCGGCGAGTTGTGGGCCGTTCACGGTGGCGGCTTTTATCACCAGCAAAAATACCCCGTCTCACCCGCAAAGTTGCCCGACAACCTGCATTGGTCCATGTGGCAAAGCTATTCCACCTGGCTCACCGGCTTTGCTTTGTTCACGGTGATGTACCTTTATCAAGCGGGAACCTTCTTGATCGACAAGTCGCTGTTTGACTGGTCGCCTGCTGCGGCGGTGAGCACGGCGCTGGGTTTTTTGGTGGCGTTTTGGATCATCTACGACGTGATTTGTCGCGTGTTTGCAGCGCGCCGCCACGGTGACTTGATCGTCGGTGCGTTGCTGTTCGGCTTCATCGTTTTCGCGTCGTGGTTGTCGTGCCAACTGTTCGCGGGTCGCGCAGCGTTTTTGCTGGTCGGTGCCATGTTGGCCACCACCATGAGCGCCAATGTGTTCATGCTCATCATTCCCGGCCAACGCAAGGTGGTGGCCAGCTTGCGCGCGGGCACACCGGTGGACCCTGTTCACGGCCAGCGCGGCAAACAGCGCAGCGTTCACAACACCTATTTCACGTTGCCGGTGGTGTTTGCCATGCTGAGCAACCACTACGGGTTTTTGTACAACGGCGCGCACAACTGGGCCGTCTTGGTGCTGATGATGCTGGCCGGTGCGTTGATACGTGCCAGCTTCGTGCTGCGCCATAAAGCCATTGCATTCGGCAAGCCGACGCAGTGGGGCTGGGCCACTGCGGGTGTGGTGCTCACTGCTGCGGTGGTTGGCGTCAACATGCCTGCCAAGCAGACCGAAGCTGCCGTCACCACGCCAGCGACCTTCACCGAGGTTCAAGCGGTCATTAACCAGCGCTGCGTGATGTGTCACAACCAAGTGCTGGCCAACAAAAATATTCAACTGCACACGCCCGCACTCATCACCCAAAACGCCCAAGCGATTTATCAACAAACGGTGGTGCTTCGGCAAATGCCGATGAACAACGCCAGCCAAATTACCGAGGCAGAACGATCGGTGTTGGGCCGTTGGTTTTTGGCGGGCGCAAAGTAGCGCCGTGACGGTTTAGTTTGCGGCGCTGGGCCGCAGCAGCACGACCAGCGCCCCGTGCCCACCCTCTGACGCGCGGGCTTGCACGAAGGCAATCACCTCTTGTTTTTGAACCAGCCAATTGCGCACCTTGCCCTTGAGCACCGGTTCGCGCCCGGGTGAGCCGTTGCCCTTGCCGTGGATCACCCGCACGCAGCGCAGGCCACGGCGCTCGGACTCGCGCAGAAACTCGGCCATGCCTTCGCGCGCTTCGTCGCGGCGCAGGCCGTGCAGGTCAAGTTGGGCCTGGATGGCCCACACACCGCGGCGCAATTTGCGCGTGACTTCGGGCCCTATGCCGTTGCGCCGGTACGACAGGGTGTCGTCGGTTTCCAGCAGCGACTCCACATCAAAGTCATCAGAGATCGCCTCATGCAAAACCGAGGCTTCGTCCAACTCGCGCTGGCGCGGAGTGGGCGACGGGCGCGCGCTGGGCAGTGGGTTGACGGCCTGTTTTTTCAGCGGCTCCACAGCGCCCACGCTCAGCGTGAAGAGGTGGCGCTCGCGCCGTTCGCGCTCGGCTTTTTCACGCGCAGCGGCGGCTTGTTCGGCGGCAAGGCGAGCGGCGTCTTGCAAGGCTTTCTTCAGGCGGCCGAGGTCTTGCAAACTCGTCGCGGAAGCTGCGGCTTTTCGCCTGAGCGTCACAGCAAACCACGCTCAGAAAACGAGATCACTTGCGTTTGCCCCACCACCATGTGGTCGAGCACCATCACGTCGATCAGCTTCAGTGCCGCGATCAGGGTGTGGGTGAGGTTTTCATCGGCGCGCGAGGGTTCAGCCACGCCCGACGGGTGGTTGTGCGCCAGCACCACCGCGCACGCACCCACTTGCAGGGCTCGCTTCACAATTTCGCGTGGGTGCACGGCGGTTTGCATCAAGGTGCCGGTGAACATTTCTTCCATCAACAACAGCTTCTGATGTGCGTCTAAAAACATCACCGCAAACACCTCGCGGTCGCGCCCGCCGAGCTGCATTTGTAAAAAGTCTTTCACGCGCTGGAGTGAATCAAACACCGGTCGCTGTGTGAGTTCACGCTTCAACGAACGGCGCGCCAGCTCCATCACCGCCACAATTTCAGTGCGCTTGGCCGGGCCCAAACCTTTGATGCGCTTCAGGTCATTGGCGGTGGCCTTCAGCAAGCCATCCAAACCCTTGAATTCGGTGAGCAAGTTGTCCGCCAAGTGCAGCACTGAGCAGCCTTTGAAGCCGGTGCGAAGCAACAGCGCAATCAGTTCGCTGTCGGCCAAAGCGGCGGGGCCGAGGGCCAGCAACTTTTCCCGGGGGCGGGCGCTGGCGGGAATGTCTTTCAGGGCCATGGAATGCTTTTGGAACAGGACGGGAACAGGAAAGGGACAGGAAAGGAGCAGGAAAGGAACAGGAAAGAGAGGTGAACGGGCTGGCCCGTAAAATTTAAGTCAGTTTATCCAACCGGTATTTCCTTTGAATCTTGTTCAACCGGGGTCTTTTTTGACCTTGCACTATCGCTTGGCCGGGCCTGACGGTGCCGACATCATCAACACCTTCGGCGACAAACCGGCCACCTTGTCGCTCGGCACCGGTGAGTTGGCACCCGGTGTGGAAGCCAAGCTGATGGGTTTGGCCGAAGGCACGCGCAGCAGCTTTGAGCTGCCCGCAGGCGCTGCATTTGGTGACCGCAGCCCCGAGCTGATGCAGCGCGTGAAGCGCACACTCATGTCCGAGTTGGGTGACCCGGACGAGGTTTACACGGTGGGCGATGTGGTGCAGTTCCCCACGCCTGACGGCCAGTCGCGCTACGCCGGTGTGGTGCGCGAGGTGCATGCCGATTGGCTGCTGTTTGATTTCAACCACCCGCTGGCCGGCCAAGTGGTCACGTTTGAAGTTGATTTGATTGGGGTGCTGTGATGACCGCCGTGAATCCTGACGCTGCAGTTTTTAACGGCCACGTCGAAGAAGTGCTGCTGGCCGAGCCGCGCGGTTTTTGCGCCGGGGTGGACCGCGCGATTGAGATCGTCGAGCGTGCGCTGACCAAATTCGGCGCACCGATTTACGTGCGCCACGAGATCGTTCACAACACTTATGTGGTCAACGACTTGAAGGTCAAAGGTGCCGTCTTCATTGAAGACCTGGACGACGTGCCTCCCGGCGCCACCTTGGTGTTCAGCGCGCACGGCGTGAGCCAAGAAGTGCGCGCCGAGGCCGCGCGCCGCGGCTTCAACGTGTTTGACGCCACCTGCCCCTTGGTCACCAAGGTTCACGTGGAAGTGGCCAAGCTGCACAAGCTGGGCTTTGACTTCATCATGATTGGCCACAAAGGCCACCCCGAAGTCGAAGGCACCATGGGCCAACTGACCGAAGGCATCTACTTGGTGGAAGACGCGGCCGACGTGGAAACCGTGCAGGTCGCGCAAACCGACAAGCTGGCCGTGGTGACGCAAACCACGCTGTCGGTGGACGACGCGGCCGAAATTTTGGCCGCCGTGAAACGCCGTTTCCCCAACGTGCGCGAGCCCAAGCAACAAGACATTTGCTACGCCACGCAAAACCGCCAAGACGCCGTCAAAGTCATGGCCCCTGGTGTGGACGTGTTGGTGGTGGTGGGCAGCCCCACCAGCTCCAACAGCAACCGCCTGCGCGAGCTGGCCGAGCGTCTGGGCACCGATGCCTACATGGTCGACAGCCCCGAGGATTTGCAGGCCGAATGGTTTGAAGGCAAACGCCGCGTGGGCCTGACGGCCGGTGCTTCTGCCCCCGACATCTTGGTGCAGCAAGTCATTGAGCGGCTGCGCGCCCTGGGTGCGGTGTCGGTGCGCAGCGTACCCGGCGTGGTCGAGACCATCAACTTCCCTTTGCCCATGGGCTTGGGCGACAAGTCGATGGGGTTCGAGGTGGCGGCGAGCTGAGCGTTTGAAAGGCGAGGGCGTAGCCCTGGACGGCGACACTCGGCGCACTCTTTTCAAACCGCAATCGGCCCGCGTCGGGCGATGATGCCCACGTCGCTGCAGGTTTGGCGGCTTCTGATGTCCAACTACGACGGAGTTGGTATGAACTTCCGCGTTGCCACCCCATGAAGTTGCCGCGCCCCGAACTCTGGGCTGAGCTCAGCCCCTTGCTGGACGAACTGCTTGACCTGTCAGCGTCCGCACAGCAGGTTCGGCTGGCCGCGCTGCGCCAGTAAAACCCTGGATTGGCCGAGGAACTGGCCGCGCTGTTGAATGAGGCGCGCGCTGCGCATTCGAATGGGTTTTTGGCAAACGCCCGGGCCCACGCCCACGCCCACGCCGGGTACCGGCGCTGACGTCCAGACCGAAGCCAGCCTCGTGGGGGCCAGCGCCTTGGCCCCTACGTGCTGGAGGTGCCGCTGGGTCAGGGTGGTGGCGGCAGTGTGTGGCGGGCGCAGCGTGAAGACGGCCGTTACGACGGCGCCGTCGCGACCAAGCTGCTGCACCTGTCGCTGCTGGGCGGGGCAGGTGTCAAGCGCTTCGAGCGCGAGGGCCCGATCCTGGCCCGGCTCATCCATCCGCACATCGCTCACCTTCTGGACGCCGGGGTCACCGCAGGCGGTCAGCCCTACCTGGTGCTGGAGTTGGTGGAGGGCGCGCGAATCGACCGCCACTGCAACACGCAGCGCCTGGGCATTGATGCGCGCTTGGCGCTGTTCGATAGCGTGCTGGCCGCCGTGGCGCATGTTCACACCCACGGTGTGATCCGCGAGGCCGGTTACGACGACGGCTTGATCGAGGTTTTGTGCAGCCAGATCGACGGCGACTTGATGGCGGGTCAGCGCGACAAAGCGCAGGCCAGGCTGAGTGAAGCGCAGCAGATGCTCGCGCGGCAGCGCTCGCCGTTGCCCGAGCTTGAGGCGCGTTGCCTGGCCGCTTAGGCCGAAGCCGACAACCGACAACCGGCTGACCGACGCGGTGGCGCTGGCGCAGCGGGCCTTGGCGAGCTTGACGGCCGGCGGCCTGCAGAACCACGGTCTGATGGGTGCCACGCTGAGCCGGTTGGCCGAGTACCACCATGGGCTGGGTGATGCGCGCAAGGGCCATGAGTGGTCCACTAAAGCGATTGCTGAGCACGGCGCGGGCGGCAAGGTGACCAGGACCCAACGCGCTCATACGCGGGTACGCCAAATCGGTCATCGGCCCCGGTCACCTTGCTGCTGCGAGTGGAAGAAAGTACGGACCCCAAAAGTCCTTTGACGGAATATTCCCTCCGGGTTGTGAATTCAAACGCCCAACGTCTTGAGTTTCAACTTTCGTACCTCTGCGAAATTCAGGTTGAGCAAACAAGCCGGTCAGCCTATTCACCTGTCGGATTCAGCGGAACATCGGCCGCCATAAACCTCAAACTCAGTGAGACGAGCAATCTCACTCGCTACTTCCAGCCTCAAAAATCGGAAGCAACTTCGCAAGCACTTCATCCATGATTTCCGCAGGCAGGGTCTCTACCTTGCGACCGTGTCGGGCCGCGAGGTCGAGCACTCTGGGTTGATCGCATCGCACCACGCCGGTTATTTTTATGCCGGTGATGGGCACGGCGAAACCGATGCGGCGGGCAAATTCGCCGCCACTGGTGATGGGGCAAACCGCGGGCAGCCGGGTGGCCTCGTTGAATTCGAGTGGCGACACGATCAGGAGCGGGTGAATGGCCTGTTGCTCGCGGCCCAGAGTCGGGTCGAGCGACACCGCTTAGATGTCGCCGCGCCTCATGTCAATTCGCCGCCCACCGCGGGCGCATCTACCCACTCACGTTGGTCTGAGGTTGGCGAGTTGGTGTAGTCCGACAGCGCAAGCAGTTCAGCCAGCAAGAAACGCGGTTTCGCTGTGGACTGGTAGCTCGGGTCCATGACCAAGCAACCTTCGCATATCGCCAAGCCGACAGTTGACCCTGGCCGCAAATGCAGTTGATCAAGGAAGGCTGGTGGCACGGCCAACATGACCGAGCCGCCGACGTTGCGAAGGGAAGTGATGTGCATCATGTCTCGCAAGTAGTCCGTCAATCCACCTGCAGCGACAAGGTGACCGCGGCCGATGACCGATTTGGCGTGCCCGCGTATGCGGGCGTTGGCCCTGGTCACCTTGCTGCCCGCGCCGCACCCAGCAAGCGCTCAACAAACCCAACGCGTTACCGCAAATTCCCCGTATGCCCCAACGAATACCGCCCCGGCTGCGGCCACACGGTCAAGCCATGCGGCTCACGACCCACTTTGATTTTTTCAACCGCGCCGTTGGCGGTGTCAAAGCGGTACACCACGTTGTCGTAGCGGCCTGACAGCCAAAGGTATTTGCCGTCGGCGCTGACGTTGCCCATGTCGGGGCTGCCGCCGCCGGGTACGGGCCAGTTTTGCGTGACCGCGCCGGTGGCGAAGTCGATCACACTGACGCTGCCTTTGCCCAGCGGTTTGCCGCGAATTTGGTTGCCGCCTCGGTTGGCCACGTACAGTTTTTTGCCGTCGCGGCTGGGGTACAGGCCGTGTGCGCCGACGCCTGTGGGCACAAAGCCGATTTGCTTGAGGCTTTCGCCGTCGACCACGTGAACGCCGTCGGCCATCATGTCGGCAACGTAATAAATTTTGCCGTCGGGGGACGAGCGCACGTCTTGCGGCATGCCGGGCACGGTGCAAATTTCAGCGCCCAGTTGTTTCGGGTCGGGCACCAAACGCGGCAGGTCTTTGCCGGTGGTGTTGGCTTTTTTCAGCTCGGCGATGGTGGCCTGCACCTCGGGGCGGTTGAAGTATTGGCTGAGCTTGAGGGTGCCCACCACTTTGCGGTTCACCAAATCAATTTTGGTGATGCTGCCGTTGAATTCGCAGGTGAAAAACGCGTGTTTGCCGTCGATGGAAAAGTCGGCGTGGTTGATGCCTGCGCAGGCCGGGGTGTTGATGGTGTAGGCCAACTTCATGGTGCGCGGGTCACGGAAGTCGAGGCGTTTGTAGGCCTCTGCCACGACGATGGCGTACTTGCCGTCGGGCGACCAATACATGTTGTAGGGGTCGTCTACCGCGATGGCCGGGCCGGGTTTGCCGGTGAGCGGGTCGATGGGCGTAAGGCTGCCGTCGGTGCGGCCTTCGGCGTTGTTGGCGACCCAAAGCGTTTTCAAATCCCACGACGGCACCACGTGCTGTGGGTGGACGCCCACCGGGAAGGTGTCCACCACTTTCAAGGTGGTCGGGTCGATGACGGAGACGGTGTTGGCGCCGCGGTTGGGCACGTAGATGCGTTCCAGCGCGCCGACCACAGCCGAGCTGAAGCGGTCTGCGCCGGTTTCGCTGTAGAGGTTGGTGCGGTCCAGCACGGGCGGCATGCCGGGGACGGTGATGACCGCAGGTGCAGCGCTGGTAGGCGCGCTTGCCGTTGCTGCATTGGGCTGCGCAACCGCCGGTTCATCGAACATCCACAGCGCCGTTGCCGTGAGGGTGGAAGCGACGAATGCGGTGGAAAGGGCGCGGGTAATGAGCGAATTCGGCACGGTAAATTTCAGCGGGTTGACGGCCCTTGATTATCGAATGAAATCGGAAGGGTCTTGGGGTGCTGCGGCAGTGGCGCGCCCGGTCGCAAATCAACCGGTGTTCGGCGCGGGACTTCCCCCGAAAGGCTCAGGACGGTCGGAACAGCAAGCGCAGTCCAAACGAGGATGCAGGTTTAAAGCGAACGGGGATAGAGGGTCACGGCGTACGGTTATCAATCCACTTTGCCGCTTCAGGCAAATCAACAGCCGTTCAGCGCTTGCCAACCGCCGCGTTGATAGCCGCCACGGTTTCAGCCACTACCGCGTCAACGCCAAGTTGCCCCAACGCTGGCGTGGCGGCGCGCGGGTCGCCTGCGGTGCCGGTGCTCACGCCTTCGCGGGCTGACGTGGCGAGCAAATCGGCGCGCACGCCGGTGGGGTCAACCGCCATCTGCAAGGACGTGTCTGCGGTGCCTGCATGCGTGCCGATTTGCGCCTCGCTCAAACTTTGCGCTCGCAAGGCTTTCACATAGGTCGTCTGTGTGGCTTGGTAGTAGTCGCTGATGAAGTGGGCGCGGGTTTTTGAACCAGCGGCCCCTGCCCAGTCTTTGTTCAGCTTCGCCGCGACAGCTTTGAGCTGGCTTTGGTAGCCGCCGTGGTCGCCGATCAACACCACATCAGTGAAGCCGTGTTGTTTAAAGCTGCGGGCGGCGGAGTCAAGCACGCTCTTGAAGGCGTCGTCGGAAATTGAAATGGTGCCGGTGAAGCGCATGTGGGCGGTGGGCGGCGTGATGTTGCCTTCGGGCACGTAGGCCAACACCGGTGCCACCAAGGCGTGGCCCAACGCGGTGGCAATGCGCCCGGCCAGCACGTGCACGCGCTGGTTGTGTTTTCCCAGCGTCATGTGTGGGCCGTTTTGTTCGGTGCCGCCCACCGGAATGATGAGGGTGGTTTTGCCTGCGCGCTGAGCATCGCGCACCTCGACCCAGGTCATGTCTTCGATAAAGGGCGTGGCTGGCGCAGCAGCCTGAACGGCGGTCGCAAAATGCAGGATGGCAAGGGCAGAAAAGAGGTGGCGCATCAAGGCAAGGATCACTGAGGTTTGTGAGGCATGAAGTGAATCACAGACTCTTTTGGCGCGGTGGTTTTTGCGATGCCCCCTTTGTCAGAACCGCAACTGTTGCAGCCACCGCAAGCGCCGGCCGATGGCAATTTCGCGGCGCGCTGGAGCACCGACCAATGCGCCAACACGCGGTTGCGCATCAAGCCGCTGGCCACCACACGTCGCCATGTCGCGGGCATCAACGTCCAACTGCTGTAGGTCACGCAAGTCATCACGATGCACGCCACGGCTATGTATTGCAGCAGCATGTCAGCCTCCTAACCACAGCGTGGTCCGGTAAGTGATAAAGGCTGCGATGTAGGCCAAGGCGAACAAGTAAGCGGCCATGATGAGCGGGTAGCGCCATGAGTTGGTTTCGCGTTTGACCACCACCAAAGTAGAAATGCACTGTGGCGCAAACACATACCAAGCCAACAGCGAATAGGCGGTGGCCAACGACCAACCTTGGGCAATGACCGGCGACAAGTTGTCGGCCACCGCACCACCCGCCGCCGACATGGCATACACCGTGCCCAGCGCGCCCACGGCCACCTCACGCGCGGCCAAACCCGGCACCAACGCGATGGAGATTTGCCAGTTGAAACCGATGGGCGCAAACACATGCTGCAAGGCCTGGCCCATCATGCCGGCGATGCTGTATTGGATGGCTGGCCCCACAGCATCTGCAGGTGGCGACGGGTAGGTCGACAAAAACCACAAGACCACCATCAGCGAAAAAATGATGGTGCCCACGCGCCGCATGAAGATGTGGGTGCGCTCCCACAAGCCCAGCACCAGGTTGCGCAGGCCGGGCATGCGGTAGGGCGGCAGCTCCAACATCAACGGTTGGTAGCGGCTTTTCATCCACACCTTTTTGAACACCCAGGCCACGCCCATGGCTGACACCACACCGGCCACGTACAAGCCAAACAAGGTCAGCCCGCGCAAGTTAAAACCGCCTACGTCGCGGTTGGGCACAAAGGCACCAATCAAGAGCGCATACACCGGCAAGCGCGCCGAACACGTCATCAGCGGCGCGACCATGATGGTGGCGAGGCGGTCTTTCCAATTGGCAATGGTGCGCGTGGCCATCACGCCGGGAATGGCGCAGGCAAAGCTCGACAACAGCGGAATGAAGGCGCGCCCCGACAGGCCGACCTTGCCCATGAGGTTGTCCAACAAGAAAGCGGCGCGCGGCAAGTAGCCTGAATCTTCAAGCAACAAAATGAAGAAAAACAGAATCAAGATTTGCGGCAAAAACACGATGACGCCGCCCGCCCCGGCGATCACGCCGTCTACCAGCAAGCTGCGCAGCGGGCCGTTGGTCATGTGGGCCGTGACCCATTCACCGGCAAACGCCATCACCGCTTTGATGGCATCCATGGGCACGTTGGCCCAAGAAAAAACTGCCTGAAAAATCAAGAACAGCACCACCGCCAAGATCGCCAAGCCCCACACCGGGTGCATCACAACAGCGTCGATGCGGTGATGAAAACGCTGGAACTGCGCGGCCTTGGGAACAGCCAGCGCCAAGATGCGGCGCACCTCCTGTTGCAGCTCACGCAGCGTGGGCGGAGACTGCACCACGCCATCTTCACGCTGCGACGCCTCACCTGCGACCAGCTCATGCTTGAGTTGATGCTCGAGTTGCACCAGCAGCGCAGCGTGTCCATCGTGCTTTACCGCCACGGTTTCAACCACCGGGCAACCGAGTTCTTTGGCGAGCCTGGCCACGTCGATGGCCAAACCGTTGGCGCGCGCCACGTCGGCCATGTTCAGCGCCACGATCATCGGGCGGCCCAGGCGTTTCAGCTCCAACACCAGGCGCAGGTTCATGCGCAAGTTGGTTGCATCCACCACGGCCACGATGGCGTCGGGCGCGGCTTCACCGGCGCGTCGGCCTTCAATCACTTCCAGCGTGACTTGCTCGTCGGGTGACGCAGGCGTCAGGCTGTAGGCACCCGGCAAATCGACCACCGTCACGCTGTGGCCGTCGTTCAACTTGGCGGTGCCCAGCTTGCGTTCAACGGTCACGCCTGCGTAGTTGGCAACCTTTTGGCGTGCGCCAGTCAACAAGTTGAACAGCGCGGTTTTGCCGCAGTTGGGGTTGCCGACCAGGGCGATGCTCCAAGGCTTGGCTGCCCCGGTGACCGTGCTCAAGATGTGCTCACTTCGATGCACTGCGCCTCAACCCAGCGCAACGCAAACAGGGTTTCGCCCACCAGCACCGCCAGCGGCTCACGCCCACCGGGGCCACGCCGCAACAGCTGCACCGGTTCGCCTGGAATGAAACCCAACTCGCCCAGGCGGTGCAACGACACCGCGTCGATGTCGCTGGAGCCCGCGCTGATCCCGACCACAGTGGCGTGGGTGCCGTTGGACAAGTCGGTGAGCAGCATGACCGGGATGCGGTGTATCGCGAAAGTGGATGCAAATGAGATTGTCTCGCATTCAGATGGTTCCCGAATTGCTCTTATTTCTCAGTCGCTGGCGGTTTGCTGCGCTTGTGCAACGCCACCAAAATGGCCATGGCCACGCCAACGGCGGTGTGCGACCAGCCCAGCGCGGCACGAACGCCTTCGGGTGCAAAGTAGTAAAGCATGTAGCCCGAGGCCGACAACAGCGCGGCCAGTGCGCACAAGCCGAGGCCCGAGTTGCGCTGCCCGGCCCAGCGATGGCGTCGCGTCAAGCGCCACCCCTGCGGCACGTGGGCGGCGGCAAGTGCGCCAAACAAAAACAGGCCCACAAAACCAATCAACCCATGCCCGCGCAGCAGCCACATCTCAGCCGGGTGAGGCAGTTCGCCAGTGCCTGCGCCCACGCTGTAGTGCAACGCCAACCAAGCCGCGCCGGTGATCAGCAACAGCGCACCGGCTGCGTAAATGCTGACGCGTTGCCAGCGCACCAAGCGATGGTTTGGGTGGTGAGGTGATGAGTGGTTGGACGAATGATGAGACGAGCGCATCGCGTGTTGAGATTGAATTCAGTGAACGTGTGATGTGGCGTGCGAAAACGGTCGCCAGCTGGCTTGCCAGGCAAGGCAGATTTTGTCGGCGGTGGCAGGGCAGAGCAGCGCCACTTTGGTGAGCGCATCGGCCACGGCAGCGCTGCGGGCTTGCACCACGACCGTGTCCGAAGAACAAGCGCTGCAGCCACTGCGCGGGTCAATGTGCGGCGTCTCAAACGGGCTCAGTCCGGCATTGCTCGACGACGCCAGCGCGCTATTTTGCAAGCTGGCCACTTGCATCAGGCGCATCGAAAAACGCAAGTGCACCGGGTGCGTCAAGCTACCGAAGGCGCGCATGTCGCCGCCTGCGTTGACCAAACCAGCACTGATTCCTGACACTTGCAAAAGCTCTGCTGCGCAGTCCACCGCATAGCCTTTGGCAATGCCGCCCAGGTCCACCCACAGCGGTTGCAACACACGCACACGGTGCTGGCTGAGCAGCGCCAAGCCGTCGATCAAACCTCGCGCTGCGGGCGTTCGCGCACCCACTGGCGGCGGCAGCAAACCGCGCGCAACCAAGGCCGGTGCCACGGCCACGTTGAACAAGCCGCCGCTGTCCAGCTCGAAACGGCGCGCCAAATACAACACTTTCCAGGTGTGCGGGTTGACGCTCAACACTTCACCTGCGGCAGCGCGGCCTATGCGTCGCACATCACTGCGCGGATCGTGAAAACTCATGGCTGCGTGAACTTCATTCACGGCTGCAAATGCGGCGCTGCTGGCGTATTCGAACGCAGCGTCAGAGTCAGTTTGCAACGCGACTTCGACCAAGGTGCCAAGCAGCGGCAGCGCACGCCTTCGCAGCGCGAAGTGACCGTTGCGCACCCCACCCAGCCACGGCGCTTCAGACTTTCCCATGGGCTTTCAAAGTGGCCACCACCGCGACGATGCGGCGCACGCCGTCGGTGATGTTCGTGGTGCTCAGGGTCGCGCCGCTGATGTTGGCAATGTCTTCGCCGACGCGCAATTTGGCGTCAGCCCCTTTGCCCACAAATTGTTTGCGCCATGCAGGCAGGCGCACCTCATAGCCGTGGCTTTCTCGGTAGTTCAGTATTTCGACGTGGCGCACTTTTCCGTCGGCAGCAATGCCCACCGCATAGTCGATCAGCTCATATTTGCCGACCACGCCGTCAAACACCACCACGCCCAATATTTGTTCACCCGCATTGGTGACATCCAGCGCCTGCATCAAACGCCAGTTCGCTGAGCGCGCTGGCAAACCGGCAGCGGCAGCCACAGTGCGCATCTCATCGGGCGTGAGCTGAGCGCTGATCTCCTTGAACGCCGTTGCCATAGGAAAGCAGCGCTTGGCGGCTTCTTCAGGCGTAGCGTATTGGGTGGCCGACGCGCTGACGCTGCTGGCCAAAATAGCAGCACCGGTAGCCCATTGGTAGACGGTCATCGCGCGCAGTTCAGAAAGAAAAACCAAGGCCTAAATTGAACCGGTTGTTGTCGCTGACCACTTTGTAGCGCTGTATGTCGGCCTTCACCACCACGGTGGGTGTGATGTTGAAGTTGGCACCCAGCGTGGCAATGCCTTCGGTCTTGTAGCCAGTGTTGCTGGAGCCGTCGAAGCCGCGCCCGGTGTTGACGATTTCGTAGCGTGCAAACGGCGCAATCGCGTAGTCACCCGTCAACCGAAATTTATAGGCTGCCTGCGCGTAAAAGCCGTCAAACGCATTCGGCACCAGGTAGGGCGCGCCTGCAAACGTGGCGTTCAAAGCGGCCGCGCCAGTAATGCTTCCGCGTGCATACAGCGCGCTCAAATCCCACGCGCCGGGTGTCCATTTGGCGTGCACGTCCATCAACGTGTAGCGCGCACCAACGCCCGCAAAACCAGCCGTGCCGTGACCCAACTTGCCGGTCATCAAACCGCCGCCCACGCGCAGGCCCGGAATGCCCCGCCAGTCCACCGCGCCGAACAAGGTGAGGTCTTTGCTTTTGGCCAACTGGCCTTCTTGGTGAACGGTGCGCAGCGGCGACTCAATGGCTTCCGCGTTCAGCGGGTTCCACTTCGTCAGGTCGGGCCCGGTAGAAATGCCCGCGCTCCAGCTGACGCCGTTGTCGTGCTCGCCGAACATTTGCAGTCCCACCTCTCGCAGGGTGGACGGGATGATGGCTGTCTCGACCGTGGGGCGATTCACGCCAAAAAACGTGTGCGGTTCGTGATTCTGATTCACCAAACCAATGGGCATCAAAAACAGGCCGGCGCGCAGGCCATAGGTGTCGTTCAGGCGGTGTTCTACAAACACTTGCTCGACCGCTACCTCGCCCGAATCGCTGCTGCTGGCCACGGCGTTTTCGACTTCCAGCTCAGCCACGACTTTGGTTTTTTCATCGAAGCGGTGTTGGTAGCCAATTACAAACCGCGTGATGTTGGCCTGCGTGGCCGAGCTGTCCTTGCTCGGCTTGGTGTAGTTGATTTCGCCGTAGGCACTCAACTGTGTCGATGACGGAACGGGCGCGTTGTTCGATGCCATGGCTGGCGTTGTTGCGGCGGCAGTGGGCACGTCGGCTTTGGCTTTGATCTGTGCCAATTCAGCTTTGACCTTGTCCAGCTCGGCCGCCAAAGCGTCTAAGCGTTTGATGAGTTGCGACTCAACGCTCTGGGCATGCGCTGTGCCAAACAGCATGCTCAAACTCAAGGCGACTGTGGTCAGTGCAAATGGACGAATCAGCGATTTCTTTTTGTTCATGGCGAGTTCTCGTTATTTTTTAAATTGCTTTGGAAATTGACAGCTTTTAGCCTGCGTAACGCAGCGAACCAAACAGCCCGCCCGCTTCGCTTTCCGTGCCCGCCGCGAAGTACAAGGCATTGGTGTCGCCCAAGCTCGCGCCGTTGCCAAATTGCAAGGCCCAGGTGCCGTCCAGCCCCAAGACTTGACCGGTCTCGTTGCGCATGAAATCGATGAAACGCCCAGTCGTGGCACTGAACGCGGCCACCTTGCCTGCGCCGCCGAAATTGCCCACCAACAAGGCGTTTGACAGCAGCCCGAAATCGGCCGGTGCCAGCGCGACGCCCCAAGGTGCGTTCAGGCGGCCGCCGTCGTCGTAAACCATCACCAAGCTGCCATTCAGGCTGTACTCGACCACCTTGCCGCGGTTCGGAAAACCACCGGCCTTCACTTCACTAGCAGCGTCGAGCGAGTCTTCTTCGCCGGGCGTGGTTTTGCTGGCATCCACGATGAAGCCGTTGGCATCACGCAGCACTTTGCTGATGCAATACATCACAAACACGCGGCTGCCCAACACTTGGATGTTGAACGGCACTGGCTCGCCGGGGCGTGCTGCGTTGCCCTGCGACGGGTTGGCGGCGTCCAATAAATCGCCGGTGGCAAACGGGTTGGCAAAGCCTTGTGTGGGCACCAATTGCCAAGCCTTGTTGAACTGGCGAATTTGCGGTGTGACGCCAAAGTCAGCCACCCATAAAGTGTCCCAAGTGTCGGTTTTGATGGCCACGCCAAACATCGACATGCCAAGTGCTGCGCCGTCGTACATCAACTGCGCCGGGCCGTTCACGCGCACCGTGCTCCCCGACTGCGCGCGATCGGTCCAGGCCGACAACTGGCCCGAGTCGGTGACGAACACAAAACGCGCCGAACCGTCAAACGTGATTACCGCGCCACCCGCCGTCGCGGTTTGCGAAGTAACCCGAAACTGATCGGAATTGATGGGCGCGCCGTTGAAGGCGGTACCGGTGGATTTACCCACGCTGGCTGCGGTGCTGAGCGAATCAGAACCGGGCAGATGTACCTCTGCCAAGCCATCTTGAAACAGCGTGTGCAGTTTGGGGTCGCTGGATGCCGACACGTCACCCACGAACTGCCACGAGGTGCCGCCACCCAGCACCCAAAAATGCCCCCCTGCGCCTGCAGGACGAATGGCAATGCCCCACGCATCGACCATCGCGGGGATCGTGAACTGCGCGCCATATGCCGCAGTGGTGGCGGCCAGGTTGGTTTGGCGATAGGCGTTTTTCAGC